>NZ_JBWYIT010000002.1:0-250354 GCF_056779875.1 Acinetobacter sp. ANC_7634
AGAAGTGAAACCTCTTAGCGCTGATGGTAGTGTGGGGTTACCCATGTGAGAGTAAGTCATCGCCAGCTCATTATTCTAAACACCCCCTTCAATACAAGGGGGTGTTTTTTTATGTGAAAAGAAAAAAATAAACAAATAAAATTAAGGGAAAGGCATGGGTACGGGAAAATTAACTTCTAAATCAATGTCTTCACATAGTTAATTACAAGCGCAAAATATATCAATAAATACAAAAATGCCTGTATCGTTAACAGGCATTTTGAAAAGAGAATCAACGGATTATTACTGTTCTATATTGCTTGCCATTAAATTACCTTGTTCAGCTTCTCGCATGAAACGATCATGAGTTTCCTTGCTACGAACCAAGCCAGGCATTCGATATTCTGTATGACCGTAGTCATGAATTTTTGTCCAACGTCCTCCCCAAACTAAACCGACAGACTCAGCAACTTGACCATATAACTGATAGCCACGCATAGCCCAAGGATCACGTTCAGAAATAACGACTTTACCATCTCGCTTGAATGCGACATCAGCTGCCAAACCAAATTGGTGATAGCTACGGTATGCAGTCGCTAAAGTGGTTGCTTTATTCCGAGATAGGCTATTTTGTCGTGCAGGACTACGATAACCCTCTAGTAATACTAATTCATAGCCATGTTGTTCCTTCATAATTTTGAAGACCATAAGTAATCGTTGTTTATAGCGTGGATGCATCTTGTCCCACTTACGATTTACCATTGAAGTATCGAGATGACCATGAGAAAACTCTGAATTTTCTACATTAGGAATAGTTGTAGATGAAACAGAACCGCCAGTTTGAGCTTGATATTGTTGCTCAAGACGTACAGCTTCAACGATTGCTGCATCGACGAGACTTTCTTCAACCTCTGGTGGAGGGGAAAGAATTTCCCCATTTAATAAGTTATAAATTTGAGGATCAGCTTTCTTTAAATAGTTCGCTTCTATTTTTGTAGGATCAACGGGTTTTGTAAAAGCAAAAAGCATAATACTGCTAAGTAAGAAAAAACCAGCAATGAGTATCCACCATTGCTGTAAGTGCCAATGCGTTTGAATTTGGTCTGCTGAAGCAGCATGATTCATTTCATGTGCAAATTTACGTGCGTTTAAAAGCTTTTTTTTACCTTGTGGTAATAAGCTTTGTGCAAAATCTATTACTTTTTGTCTTATCTCATAAGACATCAATAAAGTCAGCGCGATGATCAATATCACAAAACTGACAATGATAAAAAAAATCACGGTGCAGGTTCTTTAGCAGTTCGTGTGACTGAAATTTCTACACTGGCTACAGGAATATCAATATTTTCATCAGTATCAGCTTTACTTTCAGCAACTTTATTTGGGCTGGATGTCGTAGGCTTAACCTCAGGCTTTTTAATGGTTTTCGGTAATGTTTCAGTTGTCGTCTTTTTTACTGGTTCTGCTTTAGGTTGAACTTGGGGAGTTTTGTCACTTAAAGGTTGTGCTTGATTAAAAGTTGATTCAAAGGGATTCTTACTTGAAATCACTGGTTGAGTTGCTTGAGCGGAGTTGGTTTGCTGATGTTTGAAAATATTATTAAGCTCATTTAGCTTGGGTTGAGCTTGGTGATATTCATCAGGTTCAGATTGCTCGTTTTGATCAGCTTGGGTGATTCCCGAATCAACATTGGATAATTTATCATTTGAGTGTGTTGAATCTGTATCCGCTGCGTTAATCGGTTGGAAGCTTGGTTGATTTAAATAGGTATAAAAAGCTAAAGATGTGGCAGAGATACCAATTGCCACACCAATGATCCCACTTACTAGAGGCGAAATTTTTTTATTTTTTTTAGTAGGTGTAAGGACTCTAATATTTTTCTTTTCTTGGCTCATATTGAATATCTTTTATGGTAAATGAATCGTTATGTGGGCCTGTTCAGCAGGTGCACTAATGACATTATTATATTGAGTCATGGCTTTGGTCTCTTGTTGACTGAGCATATAGCGAAGTCCAGAAAATGCCAATAATGCAAAGAGGAGTAAAAATAAGAGAATCCAAGCGAATGGAAGTTCTTTATGAATAATGTTTTTAATTTGATCAGGCAATGCAGCGAAAGGTGAAAAGAGGGCTTTTTTACCTTTTAAATAATCTATTTCATCGCCTACGCGTGCAACCAAATGATTTAAGCTTTCAATTGATTCAATACGGTATTTACCTTGAAAACCTAACAGTAAACAGTAGTGAAAAACTTCTAAAGCCGCTAAGCGATCTTTTCCACGAGTTCTAATTTTTTCTAATAAGTCAAAAAATTGATAACCTGCGAGTTGAGATCCAAATAAAGTTAACTGAAGAGGACTAATTAACCACGAATTTTGTAAATGGAAATAACTAGGGTCCTGTTGTGTGACAATCGTTTCATCAAGTAATGCACAAAATGCATATTTTGCATCATGGATATCCTCGGCTGAGAACTGCAACTTCTTCGCTTGTAATTCGAAACGTTGTAGTTGATCCATGATTTTTTGGCGAAATTCATCGACATTGTCAGGAACGTATTGGTTACGAATTAAAAAAACGATATAGAAACCGTCATGCATTAAATCAACCAAATTAGAAGACTGTGTCAATTTATTCTGTTGCTGTGGTGTAGAGCCTGCTCCAATCTGACCGTCATCGAACAGTGAAGGTGCTCCATTAGGCATATTCATATTTTTCTCTTCTCAATCTCTAGCCATTCATCACTGCGATGAGTTCAATACTGATATCTTGGAATCCAGCAGGTACATAAATACAGATGGTTTCAGACTCCAACATGCGTTGATAGAGTTCATGATGAGGTTCAATTTCAAAATAACTCACACCAGAGCGGACTGGAATCGCAGTAGGTACTTGCATCAAATGGTGAATCGGAATAGCAGGCAATGCAGAGACGACACGTTGCTCAACATCGACTGTTGTGCCCACTTTAAAACGTAGTGGGACAATTTGTACAAGTTCGTGTGTCTGCATCATTGAACTAGACACAGCAATATACAGACGAGATTCGCGAGTGATCTTATCTGACTCTAAGCTACCAACCCAATACGAAGGACGTATTTCTTTAAGACTGATATTGAAGTATCGACTTGAAATGATTGTGTCGAGTAACTCTCTTAAAATGACATCTAACTGCGCAAAGCTATCTTGTAAATTATGATGTTGATATTGAGGTAAATGTTCAACTTCATAGGCTGTTGAGAATGTCAGTAATGAGCCAGTCAATCTGAGTAATTCAAAAAATAAGCGTTCAGGGTGAATTTGGGGATGAGTCAATAAATGGCTGAGAGTTGCATGAGCAGTATTCAATGCATTCACTAGCCAAAATGAAACAATGTCACCTGATCTAAATTCAATTAATTTTTGTTCGTTTTCGCGATTGTTGGTTTGAATAGTTTTGATTTTTGCTTTAATGACATTCAAGGTACGTTTTAAATTAGCAACCAATGACTCACATGAAGCAATATGCAAAATTGGTGGAATAAATTTTGTATCAAGTTCAAAGTTTCCTGAACTATGACGCTTAATTTTTCCTATCGGCAAATATAAAAAACCATCCAGTTCATGAGGAGTATTATTCTGAGATTCCAGTAATTTCAGCTCAGCACGACGACGAATGTAAGTAATTTCAGCAGGTGTGGCATCTGTGAACAAATCATGAGTTTCATTCAGATACGAATGATATCGACTTGGTTGTGTCGAAGCCTCATGGGCGATATTACGCTTGTTTGGTTGAACGATAGGGAGCGCAAGAAAAATGGTCATTTCACCACGGAAATTGAGCTCATCAAGCAGCACGGGCTGAGGTAAAAGATCTCGCGAAGGAGCAGCGTAAATTTCACCATCTTGCCAAATCATTTCAATGTGCTCGATTGCTAGCACATGGGTCGTTAATTGAGATTCATCAAATTTGAGCTGTTGTACCCCATATGCGAACGGAATTGTGGCACGAATAGTTTGATTTAAACGCTGTTCATGATAACTGTCTTGAATTTGAAAGTGCTGTGGTCTTAAAAACAGACCTTCACCCCACAGTACTTTTTCTGCTTTAAACATTGAGATTACCATTCATTAGATTCATTGCTATTTTTTACACCCAAGAGTTCGTGGACTGATTCCAATGGGTTGTTATCGTTTTTAATAACTTGTGCGAGCCATTCATGAAGCGGCATTTGGCTCCATTTAATGGTTTTTTGAAGCATATAACTTACAGGACTATGTGGTTCATTTGCTTGAAAATAATCCGCAATATCTTTAAGCACCCGCATTGCTTGTTCACGATTTTGTAGATGACTTTGTGGTTGAGGTTGAAATGACTGCTGAGTTACTGCTGCTTGTATATTTGCTGTTGGAGCAGAATTTATATTTGAATTGTTTTCTTGGAATTGTAGGTCTTGATTCATGTCAGGAGTATCCTCAGACATTAAAAATGCATCTGCTTTATAAATTTTTTTCAGTGTTTTATGTATGTCTTCCAACTGAGAATCAGTATTTGCGAAACTTGGAGCATCTAATTGCATCAGTTGATCAAGTACTTGCTTGAGGGTATCCCAGTGCGTCAAAATTTCTAAAAAGAACTGATAATTGTTGTATTGGAAACTTTTTGAGGTATTAAATAAGCTTTGTTCGAATTGCTCGAGTTCTGGATGATTCTGAGAAGATCCATAATCATCAGCATTTTTTAATCTTACATTTTGTTGATGCAGTAATTTTTCATAATCATAGATTGAATAGAAAGGAGCTGAATTGATGAGTGGAACACGTTTAATCAAAGCAGGTAACTGAGAAGTCAAACCTTGCAATAAACCCAGACGTTGATCTAAATCATCATCTTCAATTTCAGGATGTATATCTTTCCAATAATTGGATAACATACGATGTGAAAGCTCAAGGCTACGAGCGACTCCTTCGTAACCGTAGAGTTGACTCCAAGCCTCGCTTAACCAAGTCAATAAACGAATATCTTTACTTTTTTGAGTCAGAACATCGATACATTTTGCCGAAACAAATGACCAATCTGCTTGTTTAGGTTCAGCTACCCAATCTCCCATATCTAAGAGCGGATCATCTTGGGTTTTCGCTTTCTTGATTTCATGAAATTCATTCGAAAAAGATAGATCTTCGCCACAGATTGCTTGATCTGAGATTGGTTGAAGTAGCTTTTCTATATCAATGTTCATATTAATTTATATACTCAAATAATTATGCTTCAACAATTTTCTTTTTGGCGGCTTTACGCTTTTTCGGTGCTGTTGTTGGATCTAATCGATACTCAATCACGTCATCTTTGCTATCAATTTGAATTAATTTAGGCACTTTGTTATCCGCTAAGGCAATCAATATTTGTGTTGCAAGTTCAGGTAAAACTGAAGAGTTTAGAATATTGTCTACATTACGTGCGCCACTATCGACTTCTGTACAGCGACTTAAGAGGAGTTCCACCAAATCATCGGTGTATTCAACACGTGTTTGATATTGTTTGAAAATACGATCAGTAATTTTGCCTAACTTATGATGAATAATACGCACAAGTAGATCATCATGGAGTGGGAAGTAAGGCACGATACGCATACGTCCCAAGAAGGCAGGTTTAAACTGTTTATATAAACTTGGTTTTAAATGTTCAATTAAGTCTTCTGCCGTAGGCCATTCTTCTACAGGTTTAGTCAAACAGGCCTGCATAATTGCGCTTGAGCCAGTGTTAGAGGTCAATAAAATTGTGGTATTTTTAAAATCGATAACACGTCCTTCACCATCTTCAAGTGTGCCTTTGTCAAAGACTTGGTAAAATAACTCTTGAACATCTGAATGTGCTTTTTCAATTTCATCTAACAAAACAACGCTATACGGATTGCGTCTAACAGCTTCAGTGAGGACACCACCTTGACCATATCCTACATAGCCTGGAGGCGCACCTTTCAATGAGGAAACAGTATGAGCCTCTTGATACTCAGACATGTTAATCGTGATGAGATGAGATTCCCCACCATACAGCTCATTGGCTAAAGCTAAAGCCGTTTCTGTTTTCCCCACACCACTTGGTCCAACCAACATAAATACCCCTTGAGGCTTGTTTGGATCTTCAAGTTTTGCTTTAGAGGTTTTGATTCCTTGAACAAGTTGATGCAGGGCATAGTCTTGACCCATGACGCGTTGTTCCAGTTTTTCTTCTAAACTTAGAATTTGCTTAATTTCGTCATTGACCATTTTTCCTACAGGAATACCAGTCCAGTCTGAAATAATCTCATTAATGATTTGTGCATTAACACGTTCAAATACCAGAGGTTGTTCACCTTGTAATATTTTTAAATCGGATCTAAGTTGCTGAATCTGATTTTTAAAATCATTAATGTGTTCTTCATCTTTTAATTCAGAATTTTTTTGCTCAAGTGTTTTGATTTTTTGAACAATTTCTAGTTCTTGTTTCCACTTTTCAGTTGTGGCATTTAACTCATTTTCTATTTCAGTTATCGTATTTTTAAGATTGGAGAGGCGTTCGTCATGCTGTGGGAACTGATTATTCTCTTGTTCCAAAATATCTAATTCAAGCAATAAATTATGATGTTGAGCATGTAGCTGATCTAACTTTACCGGCTGAGCATTCTGAGTTAATGCCACACGAGCGGCAGCAGTATCTAAAACACTCACTGCTTTATCTGGGAGTTGTCGACCAGCAATATATCGATGTGAAGAATGAACAGCAGTCACAATGGCTTCGTCATCGATTTGAAGATTAAAGTGTTTAGCCATGACAGGAATCATGGCGCGAAGCATATCAATCGCAACTTCTTCAGTCGGTTCTTCAACGTTGACGACTTGGAAACGACGACTGAGCGCCGCATCTTTTTCAAAATATTGCTTATATTCAGCCCATGTAGTTGCAGCAATTGTTCTTAACTCGCCACGTGCTAAGGCTGGTTTAAGGAGATTCGCCGCATCATTTTGACCAGCTTGACCGCCTGCACCAATCAGTGTGTGTGCTTCATCAATGAAGATGATGATAGGATGAGCGGAACTTTGAACCTCTTGGATGACTTGTTTTAAGCGATTTTCAAACTCACCTTTTACACTTGCACCTGCTTGTAATAGACCCATATCAAGAACATGGATATGTACATTTTTTAATGCATCAGGCACTTGGTTGTTGGCAATCTTCAGCGCTAAACCTTCAACGACAGCAGTTTTACCTACGCCTGGCTCACCTGTTAAAATAGGATTATTTTGACGACGACGCATCAGAATATCCAACATAAGGCGAATTTCAAACTCACGTCCAATGACAGGATCAATCCCACCGTTAAGCGCTTTTTGAGTCAAGTTAATGGTGTATTGATCTAGTGCAGGTGTTTTTGCATGAGACTCTGAACTTTGAATCGTATCCTGATCCTGAACATCATTTTGATGATCAGCTTGAGGGAGATGCTCTTCAATGCTAGCTTTACAAATTTCTATAAATTTGTGTTTCATCATATCAATCGGGAACAGATCGAATAAACTCGATGCACGAAGCGCGATTTGATATAAATCTCCTGCAGTCAATAACGCAACTAATAAGTGCCCGCTACGGATGACTGGGGTTTGATCTGCGGAAGCAATAAGCCAAGCTTGTTCTAGCAGACGTACAATCGATTGAGCAAAAATAGGTGTACGCGTATTGCCTTTGGGCAAGTGCGAAATCGTTTCTTGTAAATCATCGATCAGTGCATTTTTAGAAATTTTATAGTGATTGAGCAAAATAGAGAGATCATTTTTTACGTTTTGATTTAATAATTCGAAGAGTAGATGTTCAATTTCGATTTCGTAATTTTGTTGATTAATACAATAATTTGCAGACTTTTCTAGTGCTGTTCTTGTCGTAGGAGATAGTTTTGTAATCAAAATTTTCAAGTTATTCATCAGAATTCTCTGTGTTCAAATTATTTATAGTTACTTAAAATAAACCTACATAACGTCTATTTTTAAGATTTTTAACGACTAAATATTTAATAAACAATAATTTTTAGTATGAAAAAATTCACCCATATTTTTTATTCTACCTAAATAAAGGTGATAAAAAAACTATCCTATAGTGTGAATCGTTTACAGAACTATATAATTTTGTAACTTAAAAAACTTAATTGTTTCTTTATTATAATGGTCATAATGTTGACTAAGTTTGCATTTATAAGTTTAAATTTTAATTAAATCTAATATATATAGAAGACATTGCTCTAAACATTGAGTGTGTTAAAAAATGATTTAATGAATCATATAGTTAATGTAAATTTTATAATAAATGAGGGTGTATTTTGAATACTAAAATTCTGCTTACAACTCTGCTAATTGGGTTGGGGATGGCGTCTACAACTTACGCAGATGAAGTAAAACTCAAAAGAGGTTGTGTTAAAGATCATCCATTAGTAGCGGGTGAAACAGACCAGACATTGCTACAAATTTATGCTCAAGCATGTGATAAAAAAAATAAAGACAACAAAAATGGTTTTCTAGCACAAGCAGCTCAGCGTTTTCAACAAATCGGACAAAATCAGAAAGCACTTCAATTGGTGAACAGTCTTAATGCACAAAATGTTCAGCACTCATCGTTAACAGATACTAAGTTTTTAGCTGGAATCGGAATCGCGAATGAGGCATTAGAGCAAATGCGTGGACCAGAAGTACGTTATTTGACTGAAGAGACTTACGAACCTGCGTTGGCACTTTCTGAAGCAGTTAAAAAAGCTAAACCTTTGACTGTAATCGAAACCAAAGTTGAAGAAGCACCTAAGCGTGTTCAAGAGACTCGAACTACTCGACAGCCTGCACGTACGACGCGCCGTGCATCGACTCCAGCAAAAACAACATCCGCTAAAACAACGACACCTGCGAAAGTTGAAAAACCAGCAGCACCAAAACGTGAGAATCCATTTGGCTCGTTGAACTGATCAAATTACAAATTTAGGAAAAAATAATATGGCTAAGCGTGAAAGTGTTCAAAAAAAATTACAACGCATTCGACCACCTCGAGTACAACTGACGTATGACGTAGAAGTAGGTGATGGTAAAGAAATAAAAGAACTTCCTTTTGTTGTTGGTGTATTAGGGGACTTCTCAGCAGCATCTGAACTTGAAAGAACCAAACTGAAAGATAAGAAATTTATTAATGTGGATTTGGATAACATTGATGAAGTAATGAGTTCGCTAGCACCAAGAGCAGCCTTTCAAGTTGAAAACACAATTTCGGAAGAGGGTGGAAATATGTCGGTAGATCTTACTTTTAACTCAATGGAAGATTTCCGACCTGAAAATGTTGTTCAACAAGTTGACCCTTTACGCAAATTGGTTGAAGCGCGTGAACGCCTTTCAGATTTGCGTAATAAAATTTCAAATAGTGAACGTCTAGAAGATCTGCTTGATGAAATTCTTCAAAATACAGATCAAGTACGCAAATTAAGTGCTGAAGCAGGAGGCGACGACCGTGAGTAATTTACAAACCGCACCTGCGACAAGCAATGCTGTTGAAGAAACGAGTCTTCTAGATTCGATTGTTGAACAAAGTCGAATTGCGCGTAACGATGATGAACATGTTCGTGCGAAAAATTTAATTGGGGAATTAGCCAAAGAAGTTATGGCTGGAACAATTACTGTTTCAGAAAACATGACGGTCTCAATAGATAAGCGTATTGCTGAAATTGATGCTTTAATTTCTGCTCAATTAAGCAAAATTATGCATCATGAACAGTTTCAAAAGATTGAGTCGACTTGGCGTGGACTTTACTATTTCTGTCAAGAAACACCTTCAAATCCTTTAATTAAAATCCGCATTTTAAATACCACTAAAAAAGAATTGATTAAGGACTTCCAAGGCGCAACTGACTTTGATCAAAGCACATTGTTCAAAAAAGTTTATGAAGAAGAATATGGTTCTTTTGGTGGTGCACCTTACGCAACTTTGATTGGTGATTTTGAATTCGATCGCACACCGTCAGATATGTATCTTTTAGAACAAATCTCTCATGTTGCCGCTGCCTCTCATGCACCCTTTATTTCAGCAGCAAGCCCTTCAATTCTAGGTCTTGAATCTTTCACTGAAATTGATCGTCCTCGTGATGTATCTAAAATTTTTGAAACTGCAGAATATGTACAGTGGCGCTCATTCCGTGAAAGTGATGATTCTCGCTATGTGGCTTTAACTATGCCACGCGTTCTGGGTCGCCTGCCTTATGACCCTAAAGAGGGTTGGGCAACAGAAGGCTTTAACTTCGTTGAAGAAGTCTCAGGTGAAGATCACGATCAATATCTCTGGATGAATGCAGCATACGGTTTCGGTACACGTTTAACGAATGCATTTGATATGCATGGTTGGTGTGCAGCAATTCGTGGGGTTGAAGGTGGTGGTTTAGTAGAAGGCTTGCCAGTACATACCTTCAAAACCAATGATGGTGAAGTCGTATTTAAGTGTCCGACAGAAGTTGCGATTACGGACCGCCGTGAGAAAGAGTTGAGCGATCTCGGTTTTATTCCATTAGTACACTGCAAAAACACAGACTACGCAGCGTTCTTTGGGGCTCAATCGACCCAAAAGCCTAAGAAATATGATAGCGATACAGCGAATGCAAATTCAGCACTCTCAAGCCAGATTCAATACATCATGGCTGTGTCGCGTATTGCGCATTATTTGAAAGCAATGATGCGAGATAAAGTCGGAAGTTTTGCTTCAGCTGGAAATGTAGAAAGCTTTTTGAATGATTGGTTATCTCAATATGTATTACTAGATGATGGTGCATCACAAGAGGCCAAAGCTAAGCGCCCGCTTCGTGAAGCATCTGTAAAAGTTGTGGAAGACCCGGCGAACCCTGGTCACTACAAATCGGTCGTGTTTTTAAGACCGCACTTCCAGTTGGACGAGTTGTCGGTATCTTTGAGACTTGTCACTGAGTTACCTCAGTCCTCTAATTAAATAGAGCAACTTTATAATAACGTTAAATAAAACAGGAAATCTTCATGAAAGATATATATGTTCAATTTCGAGGAAAATACAAAGTAGACGGCGAATCTCGTGACACTGAGCACAAAGATTGGTTGGAAGTTAATTCTTGGTCTCATAACATCCGTCAGCCTAAATCTGCGACATCTTCAAGTGTTGGTGGTCATACTTCTGAGCGTGTTGAACATTCAGACATGTTATTCGTTAAAGATTTAGATGCGACTAGCCCGAAACTTTGGGAAGCATGTTCTGCTGGTTACACTTTTGATGAAGTACAAATCGATTACTACCGTGCGAATGGTGATAAGCGTATCAAGTACCTTCAAATCAAATTGAAACATGTTCTAGTTTCAAGCGTAACACCATCTGTAAATGCTGAAGGTGTTCCGACTGAAGCATTTGGTTTGAAATATGCTGCTGTTGAATGGACATACAACCAACAAGATATCGATGGTACTCAAAAAGGTGCGATCACGAAGCAATGGTCACTTTCTAACAACACTGCAAGCTACAAAGCTTAAAGTCTTGAAAGTGAGAGGAGTAGGGGCTGACTTAAGTTGGCCTTTATTCATCTTTTAGAGTAGGCAAGATGAAAACAAATTTAGATCATCTTTATCCATTTGGCTTCCGTGCAACTTTATTTGACCGCTTGATTCCAGAATATGAGGATCAGATCAAAGGCTTATCTATGCAAGAGCTACGTGAATCTGTTGCACATGACTTGGAAGATCTACTCAATAGTCGAGTAGCCAAGTTTGATCAAATTGATGACTTCCCTACGGTTAAAGGCTCGATTGCACAGTTTGGCATTATTGATTTTGTTGGATTATCAACAGCCAATCCAATGGATCGAGACAAAATTTGCCAATCTATTCAGCAGTCCATTGCGGCACATGAACCTCGCCTACGACAAATTCAAGTTGAAATGTTGTTAGACAGCGACAATATGGGCGCACTTTGCCTCAGTATTCAAGCATATTTAAATATCCATCCATTGTATGAGCCTGTAGTTTTTGATGCTTTATTGAAACCAACGACACAACAATATGTAATTTCGGCTAGATCTTAAGATTGGGGCTTTTGTGATAGAAGAACTTTTACCGTACTACGAAAAACAATTACAAGAATTTGGTCAACAATCTCGCGAGTTTGCTCAGAAGTATCCTAAAATTGCCCAACGGCTCTCGCTCAACCAAGAACAGATTGATGATCCACACATTGAGCGCTTAATTCAGGCGTTTTCGTTGATTGCTGCTCGAATTGATAAAAAATTAGCAGACAGTTATGACGTTTTTACACGTGCTTTATTTGAGGTGATGTTCCCTCAATATCTAAGACATTTTCCAAGTTGTACTGTCGTCAGTTTCGAGGATCAAAATAAAATAAAACAATTAACTGAAGCTCACGTCATTCCGCAGGCAACAACGCTAAAATCACGAAGCTTTAAGGGGGTACAATGTGAATTTAATACCTCTCAAGCTGTACGATTACTTCCCATTCAACTGAATCAAGTTCAATTTAAAACGAACCCAAGTGCTCAAATTCATCTCAATCAAAATGCCACTTTGCAATTAAGTTTTGAAACTTTCAATGAAGCAGGCTTGTGGATTCATCAAGAAAAACTCCCTATTTATTTAGATGCTATTTCAAATTTTCCGCTGCAAGTTTTGGATAGTATTTTCAAAAAAGATACGACTTTTACGGTACGCATTGGAACACAACTTTATCAAATTTCTAATCCATTTTCCTTAATGGGCTTTGAGGAAGATGAGAGTTTATTGCCTATTGATCAACATACACATCATGCCTATCGCTTGTTGATGGAATATTTTTGTTTTGCAGATAAATTCAGCTTTCTTAATCTTGATTTGTCTTTTTTAAGAAATTTATTAGATCAGCAAACGAGTTTTGATCTCCAAATTCATTTTAAGTTAAACCTAAACGATCAGGCGATTATTCGTAATTATTCAGAGCTGAATGTTGCAAATTTCAAATTATTTAGCACGCCGGCTGTTAATCTTTTTGAAAAAAATGCTGAACCACAAAAAATACATCATCGACAACTTGAATATCCATTGATCACGGATGCGCATCATCCTGAGTTTTATCAGGTCTATTCGATTCAGAAAATGCACATGGTTCGTGAAAAGATTAATCAGGAACAGGTTTATCATCCAGTGTTGCCGTTCTTTGGAATGAGTCATTACCATGATGAAAATGTCCAATTTTTCTATGCATTGAACTCATCACAGCTCAACAATAAGTTTGTTGAAACGGGTTATTCCATTATTTCTAAGCATTTACAGCCGTATGATACAAAGTCTGATTTTATTAGCACCGTATTGCTATGTTCGAATCGGAATTTACCGCATGAAGCATTAAGCCAGTCAAATAATATTTTAAATCTGAATGATAGTAGTTTGGCACGTCGAGCGTTGGTATTGAAGCGTCCGAGTTTACCCTATCAATTTGAGCAAAATCAGAAAGAGCAATGGCGCATTATTTCTCATCTTTCATTAAATACGTTAGCACTGATGAAAGGGGATGCGGTAGCACATTTAAAAGAATTATTAGAGTTATATAACTTACCGGCGAATAAAGAAAATCATCTGTTAATTAATTCGATTAAACAAATTGAATTTAGCCTGACGCATAAGTTGGTTGAAGCAAAACCTTTCCCGCTTTTCGTACGAGGACTCAAAGTTGTTATCCGAATCGATGAACAAATATTCAGAGGTCATAGTCTTTATATTTTCAGTCAATTGCTGAGTCATGTGTTTAACTTAAAAGTGCAGTTAAACAGTTTTGTCGATGTCATAATCGAAGATGCTCAATCACAACAGGAGTTATACCAATGCGTGCAGAACGTTGGTGGCAAGAAGCTTCTGTAATAGACCATTTATTTCAACAGCCGACTGCTTATGAGTTTATTCAGTCGATTCGATTGTTAAGACATGTGCCCTTTGCTCGGCCACATACACCATGGGATCGTGATTTTAAATTTCATCCTTCCTTAGAGCTTAACTTCCCTAAAAAAGAAATTGAATCGCTAGCTTTAGAAGATGAAAAAGTTCAGCTTACAAATTTAATGGTGGGTTTGACTGGCATGCAGGGGGCATTACCCTATAGCTATACCAATAAAGTTAAATCAGCATCACGCAAATTTCGAGTTGAAACAACGCAATTCTTGAGTTTATTTAATCATAAGCTCACTTCACAATTCGTTGATGCGACGGTCAAGTACAATTTACCAATACGGTATGAGGTCGAGTCTGAAAATCATTATCTGAATATTATCCATGCTTTAAATGGTTATATTAGTCAGCAACATCAACAACAAGAACTTGATGATTATTTTGCTGAATTTGCAGGATTAATGCAGGGGCAAAATAATACAGCACATGCTTTAAAAACCATGATTGCACAGGTATTTAATCAGCATGTGGCAATACAAGAGTTTATCCCTGAAAAATTTAAATTAGAGCTTCAGCAGAGAACATCCTTAGGAGGGGCGACGCCAAGCTTGTTAGGATTGAATACATTTTGTGGAGAGACTATTACCCAAATTGATGGCAAAATTGAAATTCAAATTGGACCGTTGGATCGTAAAACTTACCTAGATTTTCTACCACAACAAAAACTAAGTTTAAAATTAAAAAAACTACTACAAAGCTGGTGTAGCCCAACCTTATTGGTTGATGTTCGTTTAATTTTATCAAAACAAGAAATACAGCCTATTACTTTAAATTCGGAGCATTCTATGGGGCTTAGTCAGGGTGCCTTTTTAGCTCATAATCAACCGCTAGACAATGATGAAACTTGCTACCCATTGCTTGGAGTAGCGTCATGATCAAAATCATTGTTGGAGTATTCCTTACTGTTTATCTGGTGATTTCTGCGATTGTGGTGCTGTATTGGCGTGACATCAATTTTGATCCTTCTGGCAGTGATCTACTTATCTTTTTTGGATTGTTACCTGTTGCAATCACTGCTTTTTTGGTGATGCCATATATGATTTATCATTGGATAAAAGAGCAAAAAAATAAACAGAATGATCCTCAACTTAGCGATGAGGTCGCAATTGAGGAGCTACAGCCTGAGCCTGTGGAGTGGATCAATTTAAATGTCTATCGCGCTTATGCACTCAATGCTTTGGGTGAAAATCATCTGATTATTGATGCGATTCGGGAATTCAAGAGTCCTGAACTTGATGACAAATTATTGAATGGGTATGGCTTGCCTATTCTGAGTTATCGAATTTCTGATTTAGACGTCGAACAAGATGAAGAGGATGAATATAGCTTCAAACGGCAATACCGCATTCACCAATTGATTCTGACTCAACTCGAACAACAAACAGAAATACTCTGGGAAATTAGTGAGCATTTAAAAAAATCTGCACTTTTCTACGATACTCAAATTAGCCAATCTTATCGTATGCATCCAGCATGGATTGATCCTCAGGCTGAGTATCATGATGGGGAAGAAGATACTCCTTCTGTGCAGCAAGTTTATCGACTGAATAAGCTTAAAATCCACCTGATTCTCGCGGAAGAATTACTGCATGTTTGGGATGAACAAGATTCTGAGCAACTCATTTCAGACTACCTGAGTCAGCTCAATTATATTCCTGAAG
Organism: Acinetobacter sp. ANC_7634; assembly: GCF_056779875.1. Taxonomy (NCBI): domain Bacteria; kingdom Pseudomonadati; phylum Pseudomonadota; class Gammaproteobacteria; order Moraxellales; family Moraxellaceae; genus Acinetobacter; species Acinetobacter sp. ANC_7634. Next base: position 15,618 of record NZ_JBWYIT010000002.1, read on the forward strand.
TGTTTCACGTGGAACACCACTATTGGGGTGCTGAAACAAGCTATAGTGAATGGATTCATCTTTTACAAAGTATTGAAAAAGATGAGTCGTCTATAAGTCTTGTGTTTATCGTTGATTCCGAAATTGACCAAGATACATTAGATGAAAAGATTTGGATTTCAGAGCAGTATATTCCTGCAGAATATATTTCGAGCTGTTGTTTAGCTTCACCTAAAATTCAAATTGAAAATGTTTTACCTACGAAAACATTAGATATTGCGATAAATGAAAAACAACTGAAACAGAGTTTAGATCGCTATAACATTGATCATCAGTTCAAAGTGGAAAATGAGCAGCCCTTTACAGTCCTGTTGGATGACATTACTCAACTCAAAACACTTAAGAAAATTGAGCAAAATTTTGCCAATACGAATATTGAGCAACATCACTATTTAATGCTTTTTCCAACACTTGGGAATACACAAAGCTTAGCTAAAATTTTTGGCTTTACTCTCGCTTTTCAGTTTGATGATGCCTTGATGACAATGGTGTATACAACTCAAAACCCAGATGTTCAGACATTTATTCAAACTTATCAATCAGAATCAGACATAAATCCTGAGCAGCAAAACGTTTAAAAATTTACGAAAAAAATGAGAATACAATGCACACGATATTAGGCTATGTATGGCAGTACGTTTCAAACCCAAAGGCAATCATTGCATTGTCATTGTTTGTTGCCTTAGTGTCTGCCTATCACACGATACCTAGACAGTATTTCTGGCCGCTTGCGGTGGCTTATGTACTGGGTCTAATCGGTTATGGAATCTATTGGTTCATTCAACGCAAACGCCATGAGAAGCAAGGGGAAGAATTGGCGGAAGCAATCGAAAAAGATACCCAAGCTGAGTATGGTAAGCAGAAGGATAAAGATGAACTACAATTGGTTCATCAACAGATGAAGGATTCAATTCAGCTCATTCGTAAGTCAAAGCTGGGTGATAAAAAAGGGAATGCAGCGCTATATGAGTTGCCTTGGTATATGGTCATTGGTAACCCTGCTGCCGGTAAGAGTTCTGCCATTTATAACTCGGGCTTAAAGTTCCCATTCGAAGAAACGCATAAAAATGCAGTGTCTTCAGGTTTGAGTGGAACACGTAATTGCGACTGGTTTTTCTCAACAGAAGGGGTGTTGTTGGATACTGCTGGTCGTTACTCAGTCTATGCAGAAGATCACTCTGAGTGGATTAGTTTTTTGAACTTGCTCAAAAAAAATAGATCTAAAGCGCCGATTAATGGACTGATTGTCACCGTCAGTATTGCCGAGTTAGTTAGCCAAAGTCCTGAAAAATCTTTGAAACTCGCTAAAAACTTGAGAGCACGTATACAAGATTTGACGGAACGTTTAGAAATCTTTGCACCTGTGTATTTGGTGTTTTCTAAAATGGATTTGATCGCAGGATTCACTGAGTTTTTTGATTGTTATGATCAGGATGAATTTGACCAAGTTTGGGGAGCAACGCTGCCTTATAATCCAGATTCATCTGAAAATGCTGTTGATCTATTCGAGCATCATTACAATATTTTGTATGATGGATTGAAAAGCGTAAGTACGACTCATTTAAGTCGCCGTCATGCACAGAATATCTCACCAAGTGTGATGACTTTTCCGCTTGAGTTTAAGACTTTAAAACCAGCACTCAAAACTTTTATAGGAACACTATTTGAGGAAAATCCGTATCAGTTCAAACCTGTATTCCGTGGTTTTTACTTCACCAGTGCCTTACAAGAAGGAACGATCGAGAGTCCAATGACGGAGCAAATTGCTCAAGAATTTAGACTTCAGAAAATTCCGAACAGCGAACATGGTATTCCACAAAATTCTGTATCACAGAATCATGGGTATTTCTTAAAGGGATTATTTTCAGATGTCATTCTGAAAGATAAAAACTTGGTGAAGCAACATATTAACCCGGCGAAAAAGCGCCAACGTTATTTGAGTTTTATTGCAGCTTTACTTGGGGTATCTATAATTTTAGGCCTGTGGGTGTGGTCTTACCGTAACAATCAACAGTTGATCGCAGATGTTCAAGCTGATCTGAATAAAGTGATGCAAATGGAGCAGGCATCAGGTCAGCATTTGGCGACACAGCTCGACTCGTTACTAATTTTACAACAGCGTTTAGAACAGTTAGATCAATTTGAAGAAGATCGTCCATTAAAGTTTGGCTTTGGTTTGTATCAAGGCAATGATCTGCGGGAAAAACTTAAAACCGAATATTTAAATGGTGTGCGACAAATTGTTTTAGAACCATCTCAACAAAATATTGGTCAGTTCTTGCAACGTGTAAAAAATAATGAAGCGACACTAAAAGAAAATCACGTTAATGTTGAAATTCAGCAAGTATCGGCTAAACCTGCACAAAATGCTTTGGAACCTTCTGATTCGAATCCCCAAGATGCTTACAATGCATTGAAAGCTTATTTGATGATGAGCAATTCAAAATATATGGAAGCAAGTCATCTGAGTGATCAGGTTACGCGCTTTTGGCGTTCATGGTTAGATGCCAATCGTGGACAAATGCCACGTGGTGAAATGATCCAAAAAGCGGAGCAGGTGCTGACCTATACCATGACATTGGCGAATGATCCAAAATTCCCACAGTTGTCAGCGGATGCGCAATTGGTTGATCAAAGCCGACAAGTATTGTTGGCGGTGATGAAGGGGATGCCAGCACGTGATCGAGTTTATAATGAGATCAAAATGCGTGCTGCTGTACGATATCCAGCAGTGACAGCAGCTCAAATTGTAGGTGAGAACAATCGTAGTGCCGTATTAGGTTCTTATGCTCTTCCTGGGGTATTTACATATAAGGCATGGAACGAATATATCGATCAAGCCATTGATGAAGCTGCGAATAGTCCGACAGACAGTCGTGACTGGGTGTTGAACAGCAATCAATCAGATGACCTCACCTTTAGTGGTAGTCCAGATCAAATTCGTAAGCAGCTGACTGAACTCTATAAGAAAGAATATATCGCAGAGTGGCGTAAATTCTTGAATGGAATTTATTATGCAAAACAACCTGATTTTGCCCAGCAACATAAAACAATAGATTTATTGGGTGAGCCTCAAAACTCCCCGATACGTTTGCTCATTGAGCATACAGCGAAAGAAACCAATTGGGATAACCCTGTGGTTCAAGCGGAATTGGCGGCTCCACAAACAGGATTTATCGCTTGGTTTAAACGTAAGGTTCTTCGTCAAGATAATACCAATGAAATTCAACGTGCAGCTGAGCGCGCCCAAGGTGCTATCTCAAAAGAATTTAACGTTTTTTATCAGTTGGTTCGTAAACGTGATGATCAGCAAAATGAATCATTACTTGATGAGTATTTAGAAAATCTCGCACAGGTACGTAGTAAGTTCAATGACCTCCGAAATGCAGGGGATATTGGCCCAAATGCGATGGCTTTGGTAAAACAAACCATCAATGAACAAACCTCAGTATTTAATACTACGCAAAAACTTGTCGATGAAAAACTGACGGTAGGTCTGAATGATATTGACAATAAGCTCATTCAAAAGCTTTTGGTGAGTCCACTGACACAATCCTTTGCAAGCTTAATCACGCCAGCACAAGATGAGATTAATAAATTATGGGTGATGCAAGCTTATCAACCGTTTAATCAGACTCTGAGCCAAAAGGTTCCATTCAATACCTCGGCTTCAATCCAAGCGACGAGTAGTGAAATCGGTCAAATCTTCGGTGAGGGCGGTAGTATTGCCAATTTTGTTAAAGAAACGCTCGATCCATTTGTGATTCGTCGTGGCTACACACTGACTTCTAAAACGTGGAAAGACCAAGGCATTATCTTGAATCCACAATTTGTGATGAGTTTCCAACGCTATGTTTCACCACTTAACGGTGTAGCTACAGGTACTTTGTCACAAGGTTCTGCGCCTGCTGCGACCAATCAGTCCAACTTCCAATTCTATCCATTGTCTAATCCACAGTTGCTGTCTTATACGATTGATATTGATGGTCAACGTATGGTCTTTGAAAATGGTATCCAACAGTGGGTGAACTTTGTTTGGCCGAATACTGGTGCTATTCCTGGAGCGCGTATTACTGCAGTCGATCTCGAAGGGAAAACGCATACGATTTTTGATGCACCAGGTGAATACGGGATCAATCGTTTGATCGACTCTTCACAACGTCGTGATCAAAATGGTGTCATCGAAATGACTTGGGCAAGTGCTCAACAACCATCATTAGCGGTAAAAGTAAACTTCCGTTTGATCAGTGGGAATTCAGGTCAAGGTGGAACAGGCGTTGGCTCTAATCGTGATTTAAACGGTTTGCAATTGGTTGATAAGGTGACGACCAACAAGGCGACAGCACGTGTGGTATCTGCTCAAAAGGCACCAACACCAGCACCTCAAGCTGAGAATTCAACGAATACGGCATTGCAAAATGCAACACAAGGAGCACAGCCATGATGTATGGAGTACAACTTAAGATGGATCATCAGTAGGAGGCGATATGTACAGTGTGAAAACAACGCCTTTGTACTATGGTAAGAGTCCTGCTCGTGGCGATTTTCTGAAAACCAAAGGACAGTATTCTTTGATTCAAGTGATTGATCAGTGGATTACTGAAGCGCTTGAAATGGCAATGAGAAATCCAAATTTCGATCAAAATTATCAAAGTTTGGCATCATTAGATTTCTTTATTGCCAATCCGCGTGAAAATATGTTCTTGGTTGCAAACTTAGTGACCAGCCAAGACAGCTCAGGTCGTCAGTTTCCTATGGTGTTGAGTCACTTATTGGAAGTGGATGCACCCTACCAAAATTTGCTCTATGCACCTTATAGCTATAAGCCAGTTTTGATTGACTTATTTCAAAGAAACCGTGTGATTCGTCAAATTCGAGATGCTGATGATTTAATCGAAAAACTGGCTCAGCTCAAAAAAGAAATTCAAGTTCTTGATGTAACTGAATCAACCGCTTTTTTTGAAAATCATACCATGCATTCGTTTGCACAAATGATGAAAATATCGGTCTATGAGCTTGCACAAAGCATGATTGGGCTAGGTCTTTTACTCCAACCTGTATTAAAAAATGGAACGAGTAAACTGAATAAGGTGTTAATTTTACCGATTCACAACCCTAGTTTTTGTTATGAAATCGCAGCATTCTGGGTTAGTTTAATTGCAAGATTTTTGCCAAAACATAATACCGAAGTGTTAATTGGTATTCTTCATTCAGAACGTCCAGTTTTATTATTTGGCTTTCAGGGCGCAGATATTGAAGCATTAAGTGATATTTTCAATCAGAACTTAAGCTCTGAACATTGGGTTTCATTGGTACAAGCACAGTGGATTGATCGCTATTTGGAGCAAAATGCAGGTCTTGCTGCACTCGAGCAATCTTTGTGCGAACGACAGTTAAGTTTAAATCAAGGAATGAAATTATTCCGACAGACTTTTATAGAAGAATAATGATGAAGAAAACCTTATTAAAGATTTCATTGCTTAGTTCGATATTGAGTATAAGTGTTATATCGTTTGCGAAAGAAATTATCGTTGAGGGAGTTGTTCCTAACGAGATGAGCAAACAGGCCATATTGAATAAAATGAAAGTGGTCTATAGCCAAGACCAAATTATCGATAAAATTCAGGTTCGTCCTGTCACTGCACCCAATGGATGGAGTGATTCCGTGACACAAGTCATTACACCTGATCTTAAAAAAGTTTCTCAAGGAAAATTGAGTGTAAGAGGAACACAAGTTGAGCTCACAGGTAAAGTCCTCAATCAAAATGATATCGTACCGACTCAAAATACATTTCAAAATTTAGTTGTGGCACCTTATCGCTTTAATGCACAGTTATCTGTGAATCATGCAGAACAAGCCATCATTGATAATGCTTTAAAAAATCGAATTATTGAATTTGCTTCTGGAAGTGCCACACTTTTACCAGCAGGCACACAAATTTTAGACGAAATGGTGGTTGCGCTAAACAAAGTTCAAGGCAAAAATGTCAAAATCATCGGACATACTGACAGTCAAGGTAATCCACAGAAAAACAAAGAATTGAGCTTGCAACGTGCGGATGCAGTAAAACAATATTTGATTGCCAAGAATATTTCACCTTCACGATTAAGTACAGCGGGTATGGGTGCTGATGAACCTGTTGCAGACAATGCAACGGAAGAGGGTCGTAAGAAAAATCGAAGAATCGAGTTTGAAGTTCAATAAAATATTATAAAAGGAACAAGTGTATGGCTTTCCCTTATATTACGATTGGCTCTCCAACCACTGGTGGTGGGCAGGTTATTTCAGCAAATAGTTCTTTCTTAATCGAAGGTAAGCCAGTTGCTTGTGTAGGGGATAAGGCCACCTGTCCTAAACATAAAACGGTGACGACAATTGTTGCGGGTGACAGCAAAATGGTTATTATGGGAAAACCCGCCGCACAGCATAATTCACCTTTGGCATGTGGATGCAAATGTATAGGGAATCAAAGTTTAACGGTTGGACAAAATTAGTTAATTCATTGGGATCTGTATCTAAAAAGAACCCTCTAATTTTAGAGGGTTTACTTTTTCAACTATAATTTTATCTCGATCAAAGTGTCTTCGGTATTTGTAATCGCGCACCTACTGATGATCTGAAGATGATTATTACGCACTTACATATTGCACAATTTTATCAAACGCAGATTTAAGCGCTTTGTCATCGAATTCATTGCCTTCGAATGTTTCATTGCGATTGCGTGCAAAAATATCGCGAATCTCAACCACGGCATTTGAGTCGACTAAACCTAATTGCGTAGCAACTTGACGGATTTGATCGATAGAGCGAGAGCCATTACTACCGCCATAACTGACATAAGCAGCAGGTTTTCCATTCCACTCTTTACCTAAATAGTCGAGTGCATTTTTAAGTGCAGGGCTGTATCCATGATTATATTCAGGACTAATAAATATAAATGCATCACCTTTCGCGATTTGAGCAGCCCATTCTTGTTGCTTAGGTTGATCATATATACCCGTTAGTGGTGGATTTGCTCCAGCGAAAAACGGTAAATCCCATTCTTTTAAGTCCACAATTTCTGTCTTAATCGTGCTGTAGTTATATGATGAAATCGTGTTTTGAACCCAATTTGCAACTTTAATGGCTGTGCGGCCTTCTCGAATGCTTCCCACAATAATTTGAATATTCACCAAATTTATCCTTCTATCTGTTATCACACTGACTTTAAAATGTTTTTTTTAAAAAAGGTAGATCGAAAATGTATCTAAAAAAAAGCGCCATAAGGCGCTTTTTTATGTACGAATCAGGCATTACATAATTTTGATGCCTTGCTGACCTGCTGGTGTTACTTTGAAAATTTCAACTTCAAAAGTAATGTCCTTACCAGCAAGCGGATGGTTAAAGTCGACCTCAGTGATATCATCACCAACCGATTTAACCACACCATATAATGACTGCTTTGCTTTATCTTCAAACTCAATCATTTGACCTTCAGCAGGACGTTGCTCAAATTTAACAGTATCAAATTTTTGCACGTTCTCTTGGTTCCAAGGGCCAAAAGCATCTTCAGCAGGTAAACTTACTGTACGACGGTCACCCGCGCGTAAGCCAAATAAAGCTTTTTCAAAACCAGGCAATAAGCTGCCATCACCTATCACGAGGCTTACAGGTTCTTCGCGACTACGGGTATTATCAATTTCAACACCATTTTCAATGGCTACTGAAAAGTGTAAATGTACTTTTGAACCCGCTTCAATGCGAGTATCTTCATTTGGATTAATAAAATCAGTCATTTTGCGCTTCCGCACGTTGAATACGATGTTTCTCTAAGAAAAAAGTATCGATCAGCATTAAGATGGTACCTAAAGTAATGGCACTATCTGCAAGGTTAAAAGCAGGGAAGTGGCTATTGTTATAGTAGACATGAATAAAATCTACAACATAGCCTAAACTTACTCGATCAATAAGATTACCAATCGCCCCACCTAAGATGAGTGCGATGGCTAAAGGCAATACTTTCATGTTTTTTGGCATACGCATAATCCAAAACACAAAAATAACCGAGACAATTCCTGCAAGTGATGTAAAGAAATAACGTTGCCATCCACCGGCATCGGACAAGAAACTAAAGGCAGCGCCGTAGTTATGTAGTAATGTCCAATTTAAAAAAGGTAAAACAGGTACAGGGTCTGCATAAGTCAGATGTGTACTTGCTATCCATTTAGTCCATTGATCCAAAATAATGGCAACAATAGACAATCCTATCCACCACAAATTGTGGGGATAGAATTGGAATAAACCTTTTTTATTATTTTGTGGATTAGGCATATTTTCTCTCTTCGCCTTGACCTGTAGGGAGGTTAATAATACAACGACCACATAGTCCTGGATGTGATGGATGTGTATTCACATCAGGCAGAACATGCCAGCAACGAACGCATTTTTCGCCGTCAGCAGCAGAAACTTTCACATTCAAGCCTTCTAAGTCAGATACTTCACCTTGTGCTGCATCGAAACTATTGACTATCACTTGTGAAGTAATGAGAACGAAACGAAGTTCATCGCCTAATTTGTCTAGAACGGCTTTAAGTTCATCATTCGCCCAAAGCTCAACCTTAGCAGACAAGTTTGAACCCACAGTTTTCGCACCACGTGCTGCCTCGATAAACTTATTCACTGCCGATTTCACATTGATCAATGTTTGCCATTCAGTTTCTGATACGACATTGGCACTTGATGCAGTCGGAATATCATACCATTCAGCAGTGAAGACATATTTCTCAGTTTGACCGGGAATCAATGGCCAAGCTTCTTGTGCGGTGAACGTTAAAATAGGTGCCATCCAACGTACAAATGCTTGAACCAAATGGTACAACGCAGTTTGTGCAGAACGGCGTGCTTGAGAATCTGCTTTGGTGGTGTACTGACGGTCTTTGATAATGTCTAGGTAGAAACCACCTAAATCGTTGATACAGAAATTCGTCAGCGCACTTGTCACGATATGGAAGTTCATATCTTCGTAAGCTTTCTTAATGGTTTCTTGCACTTCTGAAGCACGTTGCAAGATGTATTGATCAAGTGCAATCAAATCATCAGTCGCTAAGCAATCAGTCGCAGGTTGGAAACCATTTAAGTTTGCTAACAAGAAACGCAATGTGTTACGAATACGACGGTAACCGTCTGAGGCACGGTTAAAGATTTCTTTACCTGCGGTCATTTCATAACGGTAGTCTGCAGATGCAATCCAGAAACGAAGGCCATCAGCACCCATATCTTTAATGATGTCTTGCGGTGTGATGACGTTACCGATCGATTTCGACATCTTACGGCCTTTCTCATCGACCACGAAGCCGTGTGTCAACAAGCCTTTATACGGTGCGCGTTCGTTGATTGCCATTGAAGTCAACAATGAAGATTGGAACCAACCACGGTGTTGGTCTGAACCTTCAAGGTACAAATCAGCAGGGTCTTGTAGCTCTTCACGTTCACGAAGGACTGCAAAGTGTGTTGTACCTGAATCGAACCATACGTCTAAAGTATCTCGAACAGCGTTATAGCAATCTGCATCATCACCGATGAATTCGCGTGCATCACGGTTATACCAACCATCAATACCTTCTTGCTCGATTAACTTCGCAACTTCTTCAATCAATTCAGGTGTACGAGGGTGTAACTCGTTAGTATCTTTATGAACGAAGAATGGAATTGGCACACCCCAAGTACGTTGGCGAGAGATACACCAATCTGGGCGACCTTCGATCATCGCTTGAATACGGTTTTTACCCCAATCTGGTACAAACTCAATATCATTTTCAATCGCGTTCAATGCACCTTGGCGTAGACCTTTGGCATCCATGCTGATGAACCATTGTGGTGTTGCACGGAAGATAATCGGAGTTTTATGGCGCCAGCAATGTGGGTAGCTATGTTTAATCACAACATGTGCCCAAAGTTTGCCTGCTTCAGTCAATGCTGCAATAATTTTTGGATTGGCTTTGTAGATGTGCTCGCCTGCAAAGAGTGGCGAAGTTGGTAGATACACACCATTACCACCGACTGGGTTTTCAACTTTTAAGTTGTACTGTAAGCCAACTTTATAGTCGTCTACACCATGACCTGGTGCAGTATGTACAGCACCTGTACCGCTACCGTCAGTCACGTGCTCACCTAAGATTACAGGCACTTGGCGTTCAGCGATCAGTGGGTGTTGCAGAACAAGGTTTTCAAGTTTTGCACCAGTGAATTCTGCAATGACTTCAAATGCAGTAAAACCATAACGCTGAGTAGCTGATTCAACCAATGATTTCGCAAGAATGAAGTTTTGAGGTACTTTGTCTTCGCCAGTCGCTTTCACAAGTTGATATTCGAGATCAGCATGAAGCGCAACCGCTTGGTTGGCAGGCATAGTCCAAGGTGTTGTGGTCCAAATCACGATGTCGGTACGTTCAGCAATGTCTACACCCAAACGTGCAGAAAGGTCAGCTAAATCAACAACGCTGAAACCCACATCAATTGCGTCTGATTTTTTATCTTCGTATTCAACTTCAGCTTCAGCCAATGATGAACCACAGTCTAAACACCAGTTGACGGGTTTAAGACCTGGTTCGATATGACCTGCTTTGGCAATAGCACCCAATGAACGCACGATGTCGGCTTCTTGTTTGAAGTTCATCGTTAAGTACGGATTGTCCCAATCACCAAACACGCCCATACGCACGAAGTCTTTCTTTTGCAGTTCAACTTGTGTGTAAGCATATTCACGGCAGGCTTTACGGAATGTAGAAGCATCTACTTTTACGCCGACTTTACCGACTTTTTCTTCAACTTTAAGTTCAATTGGAAGACCATGACAGTCCCAACCCGGTACGTATGGTGCATCAAAACCATCCATTACTCGGCTTTTAATGATGATGTCTTTTAAGACTTTGTTAACCGCATGACCTAAGTGAATTTGACCATTCGCATATGGAGGGCCGTCATGAAGCACATATTTTTTCTTGCCAATACGCGACGCACGAATCTGCTGATAAATGTTGTCGGCATACCACTCTTCTAACCATTTCGCTTCACGTACTGCGAGATTTGCTTTCATCGCAAAGTCAGTACCTGGGAGGTTTAGCGTGGCTTTATAGTCCACTGCATTTTCAGGAGTTTGCTTATCGCTCATGCAAGTTGTCTTCCAATTTAATCAGTCTAAAGCTGACGCGTTTTACAAAAATTAAGGAGTATTAATAAGGAAAGTTGGGGTTATTTCGGCGAAACTCAAGCAGTTGCTCAACATCATCATCGATCCCAGCTTTGAGTGCTTCTAGCGAAGGATAATTCTTTTCGCCGTGAACAAAGTTCAAAAATGTTACCCGCATTAACAGACCATACAGATTAGCAGAAACATCAGGGAAATGTACTTCTAATCGCCACTCTGGATGTTCCTGTTGGATGGCTGGTCGGGTGCCGACATGTCCTGCACCGAAAAGGGCTGTAGACTCATAACCAGCGATACCTGGATATTCGGCATTTTCATTGCGAACTTTGTCTTTTAACGATTCTGTTTCACAAATCACTTCAACACCATAGATACCATGTAAACAGGGCTTATGGCGGTTTAGACGAACATTGATAGTTGGAAAGTTAATGGTGCGACCGATTTGATCACCATATTGAACACGACCCGTAATGCTATACGGGCGACCAAGTAGCTCCGCAGCTTTTTTAAGGTCCCCTGTAGCCAAAGTTTGGCGTATTAAGGTAGAGCTAATACGCTCGCCATTCAGTTCAACGTTATTTAAATCGGTGACTTGAAAACCATAATCGCGCAAGAATTGGCTATTACCTTGTCGGTTTTTACCAAAATGATGATCTTCACCAAGTACTAGGCTTTGGGTATTCAGCTTGTATTTTAGAATATCAGCAAACTCTTCCGCACTTAAATTACGGAAAGTGTCATCAAATTTGGCAACAACAATATAGTCGATACCAAGTGCAGCCAAATGTTCCACTTTTTCACGTAATGAACTAATTCGTGGTGGTGCATCGTAACTTTTAAAATATTCTAAAGGCTGTGGCTCAAAAATCATCACCACAGTTTTTAAATCTTGTTGTTGTGCAATGTCTTTTAATTGCTGAACCATCGCCTGATGACCCAAATGAACACCATCAAAATTGCCAATGGTGACGGCAGTTTTGGGCAATTGAAAGTTGGGCGCTAAAGCATTCAGACGGAGTAGCTTCATGGGCGAAATGGTGACTAAAATTAATTTGGGCTATATATTGCCATATTCTCACAGTTTCGTCTTGTTGTTGTGTTTTTATTCAATACTTTTCTTGTTCTAGATCAAGACGCTTGAGTCATTAGATCAAAGAAACTTTTATTTCGGGATATATTTTTGTCTAATGTATTCCATTCGAAATTTAATGAGTAAGTAATGTCTGATCTAGCCCTAATTATGGCCCTAGCAAGTGAATCTAAAGGATTATTCGAAGCTGAAAATATTGCAGTACATTACAGTGGTATTGGTAAGGTGAATGCAGCATTTAAAGCATTTGAAGTGATTCAAAAAACGGGATGCACAACTTTGCTGAATTTAGGAACAGCAGGAAGTTCGCATTTTGATGCACATTCCTTGGTTGAAGTAACGACATTTGTACAGCGAGATATGGATGTTTCACCGCTTGGCTTTGAAGTTGGTGTTACACCGATGGATCAGGAATTTCCCGCAGCGATTAACCTAGAGCCGTATTTTCAACATCTTCCCAAGGGCATTTGTGGGACTGGCGATAGCTTTGAAACTGGTGCACCTAAGGTGCCATGTCAGTTGGTTGATATGGAAGGATATGCGCTCGCCAAAGTATGTAAGAAACTTGGCGTTCGTTTGATTTCCGTGAAATACATTACAGATGGGGCAAATGACACCGCACATTTAGATTGGGAGGAGAACTTGTTGTTGGGCGCTCAAAAATTATTGGCTTTATATCAGAGTATGGAACACTAGATTTTGAAGATTTTGGCGACCATAGAAACTATGGTCGTATGCCAGAGATCAATCTCGAAGAGATTTAGAGAAACCAATTATGGTCGAGGTAAAATACCGTATAGCATCATATGGACTGTATGCTCAATGGTACGTTGATACATGGTGCGATTGCGCAAGGTTTTTCCCGTTACCATTTCAGTTTGGGTGCTAAAATCAGCATAGTTTTGTGTGATACCCCAAAGGTTAATAATTAAAACCTCAGCATCGATCTTGTCTGATATTTTGCCTTGCTCTTGCCACGTGGAAATGACTTTAGATTTACGTTTGAAGAGTTTTTTTAATGGGCCTTTCAAAATTGGCAGGATATGTGGTGCGCCTTGGATAATTTCTAAAGCAAATAATTTTGATGCCTTATGTTGAGTACGGGAAACCTCAATCTTTTGCATGAGATATTGTGTGATCGCTTCAGCAGGCTCTAAATCAGCTTCCAACATTTGCAGTGGAGCTAACCATTTTTGCATGACAGTAGTCAGTACTTCGACATAGAGCGCTTCTTTATTTTCATAGTAATAGAAAATATTCGATTTGTGCATTTCCGCGAGTTGTGCAATTTCATCTAAGCTTGCACCACTAAAACCATACACAGAAAACACATCTAATGCAGCAGCTAAAAGCTGTTGACGTTTTTGCGTACTCTTCTTTTGTTCCATCTCGTCAGTAAATTATAAAAAGGAACCTCAAATTGTACGGCAAAACGTGCGATTTGTGCACAAGGATTAGGGCATTTGCAAAAGAATATGAAGAATAATTGTGTAGTTAAGTGATAAAACTAATAATAAGACACATGTACAATTTATTTGATAAACAAATACATATTACTCATGTGGGAAATGCTGATCGAGAATATCTTTTAATTTAATTAAAAAAAGCCATTTATCAGTACGAAAAGTGTCTAATTTTCCGACGAAAATTAGACACTTCCATTTACCTCATTCAACAATTCAGAATGTCATATTTTGTATCGCTTAAGTTGAAAGTACGGCTTCTAAAACTTGTTGTTCAAGCTCTGCAAATTTGACATTTTTTTGTCGCGGTCGTGGTAAATCTACTTTGAACTGATGTGCGATATGACCTTTATCGAGCAAAATAATACGATCTGCTAACTGAACAGCTTCACTGACATCATGTGTCACTAAGATGGTGGTGAAGCCTTGTTCTAACCATAGTTTCTCGATTAAATTTTGCATGTCTAAACGCGTAAGCGCATCTAAAGCCCCCAAAGGTTCATCAAGTAATAGTATTCGAGGGGTATGAGACAAGGCACGAGCTAGCGCTGCTCGTTGACGTTGTCCACCTGAAAGTTGTGCAGGCCAAAGTTCAGCTTTTTCATTTAAGCCAACTTTTTCCAATAATGCTTCAGCCTTATCATGCTGGGATTTATCTAAGCCCAATTGCACATTTTTTAAAATGCTTTTCCATGGTAATAGGCGAGGATCTTGGAACATGACGCGGATGTCATCAGTGGTAATACCTTCACGAAAGTTCAGTGCAGATTTAAATTTAATCTCACCATAACTCGGTTGTTCTAAATCCGCGATTAACCGTAACAACGTACTCTTACCACAGCCACTTCGACCCACAATGGCAACAAATTCACCAGGTTCTATATGTAGGTCTAAATCCTCTAATACTTTAACTTTGCCATAGAACTTGTGCAGTTGTTCAAGATTGATTTCTGCACCGATTTTTTGTGGAGCTGATCTGGCATGATCTGGAATGACATGTTCATCAGCGAGATTTGAAATACTTAAATCAGTCATATGCATTCCTATTTTTGATAGCCTGGATGCCAGCGTAATAAATATTTTTCTAAGGCAACCGCGAGTACATCCGCTAATTTACCAAGTAGGGCATACAGTAGAATCCCAACTAAAACGACATCTGTTTGTAAAAATTCACGCGCATTCATGGTCATGTAGCCAATTCCAGCTTGTGCCGAGATGGTTTCAGCCACAATTAAAAGAACCCAAACTAAACCTAGTGCGAAGCGCAAACCAACTAAAATGGAAGGAAGAGCACCTGGTAAAATAATTTCTTTGTATAACTGCCAGCGTGTTAATCCATAACTCTTGCCCATCTCGATCAGCTGAGGATCTACAGATCGGATACCGTGATACGTATTGATATAAATTGGGAAAAACACGCCAATCGCGACCAAAAATAATTTGGCAGATTCGTCAATTCCAAACCATAGAATCACCAATGGAATTAAAGCTAAAGCTGGAATATTACGGATCATTTGTAGGGTCGTGTCGAGTAACGTAGAGGCGACTTTAGATGAGCCATTTAACAACCCTAAAAATAATCCTAAGCCACCACCAATCAGCAAGCCAATCAGTGCACGTCCCGCACTGACTTGGACATGTGTCCACAGTTCACCACTAAGCAATAGATGCCAAAAAGCCAAAACCACTGCGGTTGGAGCAGGCAAGACGCGGCTTTCTAAAATGCCAGTGACTGATGCCAGTTGCCAAATCACAATAAGAAAAATGGGTACTAACCAAGGCAACAAACGTTGCCCCAGTTGTTTGATTCCTCGAGAGAGAAAACCTTCAGCTTTAACCACCTTGGTTTTACTCAACACGATAGAATGTTTTTGAGTTTTATCTACCGCTGTTGTCATGCCGGCTCCTGAACCTGATCTCCTTTTTTATTTTCTTCAGGAGTATAGTTATTCGCGACAATCTCGCCAAAAGGACCAGTCAGATTCGGTTGAGTCAGTTTTTGGCGTGTTTCTAATGGCAGAAGAGGGAATACCAATTCAGCAAAACGAATTGATTCTTCAAGGTGCGGATAACCCGAGAAAATAAAGGTATTAATGCCTAAATCTGCATATTCTTGGATACGTGCCGCCACAGTTTCAGGGTCACCTACTAATGCCGTGCCTGCACCCCCACGGACGAGACCTACGCCAGCCCATAAGTTTGGTGACACTTCAAGTTTCGAGCGATCTCCATTATGAAGTTCAGCCATACGACGTTGACCAACAGAGTCCATTTGTTTAAATTTTTTCTGTGCCGCAGCGATGGTTTCATCATCAACATACTGAATTAATTCTTCAGCAGCTCTCCATGCTTCCTCGTTGGTTTCGCGGACGATGACATGTAAACGAATACCGTAATCTAGGGTGCGACCTTTAGCTGCCGCCTTAGCGCGGACATTTTCAATTTTTTCTTTAACCGCTGCTGGAGGCTCTCCCCAAGTTAAATAGGTATCTACTTGATCAGTTGCCAGTTCAACAGCATCATCAGAAGAACCACCAAACCACAATGGTGGATAAGGTTTTTGGACGGGTGGATATAATAATTTTGCATCATCCACGCTTAGACGTTCACCATGGAACGTGAAGCTTTCACCCGTATGAGAGCGTTTTAAAATTTCGCGCCAAATCGTAGTATATTCAGTCGCAGTTTTATAACGCGTTTTATGATCTTCATAGACGCCGTCACCTTTTAACTCTTGCTCATCACCACCAGTGACCAAGTTCAATAGAACACGGCCATTTGAAAGACGGTCAAAGGTTGCTGCCATACGTGCAGCCAGTGCAGGAGTGGTTACCCCTGGACGCAAAGCAACGAGAAATTTAAGATTTTTGGTGGCATCAATTAAACTTGCGGCAGTCAACCATGGATCTTCACAAGAACGACCAGTCGGGATAAGCACACCTTCATAACCTAGATTATCCACCGCCACAGCGATTTGTTTCATGTAGGCATGGTCGACAACACGTCCGCCTTTGCTTGTACCTAGGTAGCGACTATCACCATGAGTAGGAATAAACCAGAAAATTTTCATTACTTAAGTCCTTAATATGAGTTACTTACCAGTCCATACGACTTGGTTAATTTGTATCGGTTTAGGAATGATTTTGAGCTCAGCAAAGCGATCAGCCAGTTGTTGCTGATCTGCAATGACTTTCGCGTTTAAAGGTGCTGCATAAGATGGACGAGGTCGGCGCTGAACAAAGGTTTGGCTGACATTCGGCTTTAAACCTGTTGTTTTGGCAAAAATCGTTGCTGTAGTTTTTAAGTTCTTTTGAACCCATTGATCAGCAAGATTAATCTGTTCAATGACACCTGAAATCGCTTGAGGATGTTTGTCGATAAACTTGCCTGAAGCGAGATAGAACGTGTAATTCGGGCTCAGCCCTTGTCCAGTGGTCAAAACTTTTGCTTTATCTTCAAGTTCAGCAGCAGCGTAATACGGGTCCCAAATGGCCCATGCATCAACAGCACCTTTTTGGAATGCTGCGCGTGCATCAGCAGGACTTAACCAAATTGGTTTTACATCGCTCCATTGCAAACCTGCTTTTCGGACGGCTTGGACCAATAGATAATGTGAACTAGAGCCACGATGTACTGCGACACGCTTGCCTTTGAGGTGTTTAAGCTGAGTAATTTTGGATTTTTGCGGCACTAAGATTGCTGAAGAAAGTGGCTTCGCCGCCTCATAAGCAATGTAATGCAAAGGTTTGTTTCCTGCTTGCGCATAAACAGGGGGGGTATCACCTGTTGCACCAATATCCACTGAACCCACTGCAAGTGCTTCTAAAATTTGAGGACCACCAGGGAACTCATTCCATGTAATTTTGGCATTGGGAAATTCTTGCTCAAACAGTTTTTGCTGTTGAGCAATCACCAAATTTACGGAAGATTTTTGGAAGCCAATGCGTAATTCTTTCACTGAGGGATCAACAGCCCATGCAGCTGAGCAACCCAACATCGCACAGGCAAATAGCATCGTTGTCATTGAATGACTTGAGGTTTTAAACCAAGTGTGTGCTGTATTTCCTGATTGATATTGAGTCATGTTCATCACCTTTTCATGTTGTTATTTGGGTGTAGGCGCAATAATTGCGGCCTGAATATTGATTTTGTTTGGAATCAATTTCTGTTGATGGAATACATCGGCAACTTTTTGCTGATGTTGAGTAACTTCATTACTAATTGGATAAACGCCGAAGCTCATACGTCCAATTGAGGTTTGAAGAATTTTGTAATCTAGACCTGTAGGCTTCACGAGCAGTTGAGCGGCTTCATCTTTATTGGAAGCAATCCAATCAGATGCTTCATTAAGTTCTTGAACAACGGTTTGTATAATTTCAGGATTCTGTTCAACGAACTTACGATCAGCCATATAGAACTGGTAGTTATTGGCATTCCCTTCGCCAGAAGCGAGAACACGTGCGCCGATTTGATGCTCTGCTGCTGCAAAGAACGGATCCCAGATTACCCATGCATCGACTGCACCGCGCTCAAATGCTGCGCGAGCATCCGATGGTGGTAGGTAAACCACTTCAATATCATCAAGCGTCAAATGATTCTTTTCTAAGATCTTCAAGAGAAGATAATGAACGTTAGAACCTTTGTTTAACGCTACACGCTTACCTTTAAGTTGTTGAATATCTTTGATGTTCGAATTTTTTTGAACAATCAACGCTTCAGCGCGTGGAGTCGCAGGTTGATTTGCGACATAAACCAAATTTGAATTCGCTGCTTGGGCAAAAATAGGGGGGGCTTCACCGACTTCACCAAATGAAACACTGCCGACATTCAAACCTTCTAACAGTTGTGGTCCACCTGGGAACTCTACCCATTTCACTTGAATGTTTTGATCCTTCAAAGCGGCTTCTAATTCACCACGTTCTTTAATCACGGGCAGTAAGCCATACTTTTGATAACCGATATTTAACACTTGGGTTTTATCTTCTTTTTTTGAGTCGCAACCAGTGAGTAGCAAAGCACCTGTTAACGCAGAAGACAAAATGAGTGTTTTTTTCCAAAGATTAGCGTTAAAGCTGCTCATATTGAAAATCCTGAAAACTTAAAAATAAAAAAAATCAAAAAAATAAATGCGTCATGTAACGCGCCTAAGTTAATGAATTTTCTATTTCGTAAAAAATAAGAATTCAGGAATTCCTAATGAATAAAAAAGATAAAATTAAAAGAGAAAAAAATATCTAAAAAAATGCAAAAGGCTCAATCTAAGAATAACGATATTTTTTTTCTAAGTTTATGAAATATATAAATATATATTAAAATATTAAATTGTGATAAGGATATGATTTGTATGAATATATCGAATGATTGTGAAGATAGTTCACCTAGGAATATCGATATATAAAAGAAAGATAAAGCAGTTCATAAGGGTGCAATAAAAAAGCCACTTTAGAGTGGCTTTTTACAAACAATTGAGTTTCTTTGGAAATTATAAAGTGCCTGACGCGCTTGTGGTAAGTCATCCACCGATGCTTTGACAAACCCTTGTTCCAAAAACCAATGTGCGGTTCGTGTCGTAAGAATAAATAACTGTTGGATATTAGACTTTTTTGCTTTCTCTTCTAAATAGTGCAAGATTTGGCTACCACGATTTGATTTGCGGTAACTTGGATGTACTGCCACACAGGCTATTTCTGCAGAACGAATTTCATTTGATTCAGTTGGTATTGGATATAATGCTGCACAAGCCAGAACCATACCGTCACGTTCAATCACAGCGAAATGATCAATTTCATTTTCTAAGCGTTCTCTAGAGCGGTATACCAAAATGCCTTCTTGTTCTAATGGGCGTAATAAACTGATTAATCCACCGACATCCTGAATCGTCGCTGTGCGGACTTCTTCATAATGTGCATCGGTGATCATCGTGCCATGCCCATCACGAGTAAATAATTCTTCGATTAATGCACCATCATGTTCATATGACAATAAATGTACGCGGTTAACGCCATTTAAAGAGGCTTCCTTGGCATTTTGTAAATGCAATGCCAATTCATAATTTTGCTCTAAAGCAACGTCAATATGTTGATCTAGCTGATGCGGGGTCACTTCGCGCAACAACTGCTGTGGGCTTTGCATTAAACCTTGTTCGGAACCGAGAAAAATGAGTTTATCGGCACCGAGTTGGATAGCTGTTTTGGTCGCCACTTCTTCAGCAAGCAAGTTATAAACTTCACCAGTGGTTGAATAACCTGAGGGGCCAAGCAATACAATATTGTGATTGTCCAAATGCTTTTGAATCGCATCTGCATCGACTGAACGCACTTCACCGGTAAGTTGATAATCGATGCCGTTACGAATGCCATAAGGTTTAGCTGTTATAAAATTACCAGATACCACATCAATGCGAGCACCATACATGGGTGAGTTTGCAAGTCCCATAGACAATAAGGCTTCGATTTGTAAACGGATTGAGCCTACGGCAGACATGACCGCACTTAATGAATCACGTGTTGTTACTCTACGATGATTATGAAAAGGGCTATCTAAATTCTTCTCAGCAAGATTTGCACTGATTTGTGGTCGTGCTCCATGAACCAGAATGAGTCGAATGCCGAGAGAATGTAAAAGGGCAATATCATGAATAATATGTTGAAAATTTGGTGATTGAACTGCTTCGCCGCCAAACATTAAAACGAAGGTTTTATTACGATGGGCGTTGATATACGGCGCTGAGTTTCGGAACCAATGCACATATTGCTGTGTCATATTTTGAGTTGTATCTATTGAGTCCGATTGCATGCATGTACCGATAGAAGCGGGAAGTGGTCATCAGATTCTAAACAAAAAAATGATTTTCCACACCTGCATTAAAATAAAGACATAAAAAAGCCCAAACTGAGTTTGGGCTGAGTGAAGGGAAGATCAATTTGAGAAGATCTAGGAATAAGCTTATCCGATGATACGCACGATGCGATCTGTACGCTCATTCACTAAGACATAGTCTCCATTAATTTTGTACCACTGCTGGTTACGCGCCGCTTTAGGTAGATTCTTCGCTTGACGATCACTTAACTCAAATTTTGAAGAGTTGAATTGACGTGGTAACTGTTGACCTACTCGCCATTGACGGCTTGGATTTACATTTTGGAAGCCACGATTTTGTTCATAGCGGTCATGTTGATATTTCCCAGGCTGACCTTTATTCCAATACGCTGGTGGTGGAGTTGGTTTTGAATAGTGACGACCATCGTCATGTGGACCAGCCATCGCAGATGTTGCCAATAAACCACTCATTGCTAATGTAAGTACTGATACTAACTTTTTCATGTGGGATACCTCTAACTTTGTTATTTATCCGATATCGCTAAAGTACAAAATGATTTGAGATAAACCGTGGAGAGATATAGTCAATTTGTGAAATGTATGAAGAAGTGATGAAGATGAATGATTAGGATTGAACTTAACAAAAAACCCGACATGAAGTCGGGTCGATTTAAACGTCAAAATTAATCTTGCTGGATTTTCAAAATGCTATTGCTGTTTGAATCCACCAGAATAAAGTCATTATTCACTTTGTACCATTGTTGGTTTTTACCAGGTTTTGGTAGGTTATGATCTTTATATTCGGTTTTATAACTATTGCCACGATAGTGTTGAGGCATGACGTAGCCAGTTTGCCATTTATGTTGACGTAAACGTTTTACGCCACGCTCTTCTCTGTTTTTACGACGATCTTGGAACTCTTGATCTGATGAAGCATCATATTGAGTACGTTTCTCAAATCCTTTACCACGTTCACGTGAACCTTTATCTTGGTAGTCATCAGAGTAAGGAGCAGCATTGGCAATATTTGCTGTAAATATTGCACTTAAAGATAATGTCAAAACTGTCATAATCTTTTTCATATTCCGCCCTCGTTGACCTTATAAATTGGGGTTCACACTAATGTACTGAAAAAATGCAGAGAAACTGTGAAGATAGAATGTAATTTAGATTAAAAATAACGAGATAATAAGAACATATTTTAATAGGAATGAAAATAGAAACCGATGCTTTAGCTGAGCAATCAATGCTTTGAGCAATTTTAAATTTTGAATCCTAATATGATTTTTAAATTGTAAATATTTTAATAACACAGAAGATGATTTTCTTTTAAATAAGAAAAATCATCTGATCCGTTTCATCTCAGTGCCACTGATTATGATATTCCTGCAATTGTTGAATAGCTTCGATAATGATCCACGCAGTGTCGGCATGATCTAAACCTTGAACTAATGAAGCATCCAACTGTAACTGTTCGATCGTTTGGATCGTTGATAATTTTCGAGCTTGGTCTGCCATAATATTTCCTTATAAAAGTGTTGAATTTCATGGCATTGATCATAGTTAAAATTTATAAATATAAAAAACCGAATATTTTTCTCAATTTAATCTGATTATTCGATTAATGTTCGAATCAAATGCTTAGAAGACAGCATAATTTTTTATATCGATAAACTTAGCGTATGTATAGACTTTTGTTATAGTAAGAACAATTTTAAAGCAACACTAGGAATAGGTTATGTCTGTCGCTCCGCGTATTGGGATTTTAGGTGCTGGTGGCCGTATGGGTCGTACATTGATTCAAGCAGTTCAAGATGCTGGTTATCAATTAGCAGCAGCGGTAGAGCGTCCAGGCAGTAGCCTTATTGGCGCGGATGCAGGCGAATTAGCGGGTATTGGTACACTTGGTGTGAAAGTCGTGGGTGATATCCAAGATGTTTTAAATGATTGCGATGTATTTATTGATTTTACTGCACCAGTTGCAACTGAACAGCATTTGAAACTGTGCCGTGAGGCTGGTGTTGCATTAGTGATCGGTACGACGGGAATGAACGATGAGCAAAAAGCATTTTTAGATGAAAGTGCAACGATTGCACCTGTAGTGTACGCAGCAAACTACTCCGTAGGCGTGAATGTATCCATTAAACTTTTAGAATTAGCATCTAAAGTCTTTGGTGACAGTGTCGATATTGAAGTGATCGAAGCACATCATCGTCATAAAGTTGATGCGCCATCAGGTACTGCTTTAATGATGGGTGAGGCGATTGCTGATGCATTAGGTCGTGATTTGAAGCAAGATGCTGTGTATCACCGTGAAGGGCATACTGGTCCTCGTGAACGTCAAAGTATTGGTTTCCAAACCATTCGTGGTGGCGATATTGTGGGTGAACATACGGTAATGTTTATTGGTGAAGGTGAACGTGTAGAAATCACACATAAAGCCACGAATCGCATGAATTTTGCTGCAGGTGCAGTACGTGCCGCTGCTTGGGTTGTCGGTAAAGCACCGAAAAAATATGACATGAAAGACGTTTTAGGCTTCAATGATATCAAAGTTTAAGTTTAAAAATACTGCGTGATCATCTAAATAATAATGTTAAATATGAAGAATAAAAATGAAGAAATTTTCTATGATCTGCTTGCTTGTCAGTGCCATTGGCCTGACAAGCCAAGTTCAAGCCAATGAAGCCTCTCGACTCACCATTAACAAAAACAATATTAAAGTGTGGACGATGCAAAATCCTGATCATCCTGTGTTGTCCTATCGTGCTGAAACAGTAGTGGATGCTTCACTCGAAAGAGCAATTGCAATAGTTTTGGATGTGGAAAATGCAAAATCATGGGTACCCAATGTCGGTTCAGCACAGGTGATTTCTCAAAATTTGAAGCAAGGGGAATTTAAACTCTACATGGTGTTAGATTTTCCATTTCCTTTGAAAGATCGAGACCTGATTGTGCAAGGGAAAATGTATAAGGATTCAAAAGGTATTATTCATATTAAGAATAAAGCTTCGCAAACGGGAAAATCGAAGAATCCTCAGTATATTCGCCTGCAACACTATGTTGGAGACTGGAGCTTTGAACAGATTGGACCGAATAAGGTAAAGGTCAGCACTTCAGGATATGCGGATCCAGAAGGTGCAATTCCACAAAGTGTGACCAATATGTTTGTACAACAGCAGCCTTATCAAATGTTGCAAAAAATGAAAACTGAATTAGCAAAATCTCAATCTGCGCAGATATCGTTACCAGATATTTTGAAATAATGACGTTACATCAGTCATTTAATCATTTTTCAAAGTGTAAGCTGTAAATTGCTTTAACTCTGCTGCTTGAGGCAAATGAAAACTCAAAATTGGTTGCTTAGTCTTAGACGTCTGATCCAATAGAAAAACTTGATAGATTTGTTTTTTGGAATCATCACATTGAAAATTTAAATTTTTTTGTGTGGGGCTATTGAGCTTGACTGCATGATCAGAAGACACGGTGTAGAGGTAAATTTTCTGCTGATCTGGAGATTCAATACTTTTTGTAAAACGATAATGACTGTTGTTCGTCACTTTTAAGAATCCATCAATTAACGATGTACAAATAAATTTTTGCTCAAGTGCAGCTTGATCGATCGCATGCTCTGGTTGGCAAGCTGTCATAAGTGCTACCAAGGGTAATATCAAATATAATTTATCGTTGTTCATGTGGCCTCCTGTGTTTTTTTAGCTGTAAGACCATCATAAATTTGCTAGGTTTATAGATACAGATACACACATTTTATAAAAATGAGCACAGTTCATGTTCAAGTATCAAATCTTAGCCAAACATATCAAACAGAAAATTCTGAGTGGAGAACTGTGTTCAGGACAGAAGCTCATTTCCCTTCGACAATTTTCAGCATTACATGCCGTCAGTTTAAATACAGCAAAAAATTGTTATGCATTATTGGAATCGGAAGGGCTCATCACTGTTAAAAATAAATCGGGTTATTTTGTTCAACATTTGAAATCCAGAAACGATCCGCCAGTATTGCCTTATCATCATGAATTTGAAGTTGAAGCAAAGGATATCAGTAACTTAGATTTGCAAATTGAAATACAGGAGTCTTCAATCAATAACCGATCAATTCATTTAGGTGCAGTACAAATCTCTCCGAATCACGTGCCTGTAGATGCAATCCGAAAGTCAATTCAACGTGCTTTAAAACACAGTCAACCAGAAGATTTCCTTTACAGTAATCGACAAGGGCATTTGAGATTGAGACAAGCTTTATCAGACCATTGGGCTGAAGATGGTTTTTATATCAATCCAGACGAGATTTATATCACCAATGGCTGTATGGCTGCGTTATCACTCGTGGTTCAGCTCTTGACCAAGGAAGGGGATGGCATTGTGATTCCAACCCCAAATTTTAATGGTCAATTACAGTTGTTAGGGACACTGAAACGCAAGTTGATTGAGATACCTGCAAATGTGGATGGTTTTGATTTAGAACACTTAGAAAGAGCAATGCAGCACCCCGATACCAAAGCCTGTCTATTGACTGTGAATTATCAAAATCCACTAGGATTTGAGCTTTCTAATCATGATAAGCAGAAGATTGTGCAATTGGCTGAACAATATCAATGCTATGTGATTGAAGATGATATTTATGCTGAATGTAGTTTTAATTTACAAAGACCTTTACCGATTAAGCATTGGGATGAAGCAGGCTATGTCATTTTATGCAGTTCAATATCAAAATCATTGTCCAGCGCATATCGAGTAGGTTGGTTTTGTTTACCGCCGAGGCTTAAATATTTGCATCGTCAAATTGTCATTCAAAATGTCAGTGTGAATACACCTTTGCAATTGGCTTTGGCTGACCTGATGTATAGTAGAGCCTATCGTGAGCATCTACTCCGATTAAAACCAAAATTAAATCATCAAGTTGATGCATATCGAAAAACGATATTAAACGCTTTTCACGGGATCGACATTGGGTTAAGTCAGCCGGATGGTGGTTATGTTTTATGGCTGCAATTGCCGACACATATTGATGGTTTAGAACTCTATTATGCTGCACGTCAACATGGTATTAACATTGTTCCCGGTGATGTTTTTGGAGAAGAACGCCGTTATAAAAATTATATTCGCTTAAATGCAGGGCATGAACTAACTCATGAAATTCATGACTCCATCGTGTTTTTAGCGGATTGGGTGAAACAAAAAATGAGGTCATCATCCCAAGCACCTTCTTAAAAAGATTATGGCGCTAAACTAAGCTTTTTAAAGCAGTGATTTTCATGATCATCAATCATTCCTACCGCTTGCAGATAAGAATAGATAATGGTTGGACCCACGAATTTAAAACCATTCTTTTTTAGAGTTTTAGACAGTTGCAGGCTTAATTCGCTTTGTGTTGGTGCTAAGCGATAGTCTGGCACAGAATGAACTTTGGGTTGATGCCCTACAAAACTCCATAACCATTTGACCATATCAGGCATGATTTGGCGCATATTCAACCATGCTCGAGCATTATCTCGAATCGCCTTTAGTTTACCTAAATGACGAATTATGCCCGGATCTTGTGCTATTTCGAATAAATGTTCATCTGTAAAAGTCGCAATTTCTTCAATGGTGTATTGAAAGAAATGATATCGATATCGCTCGCGTTTTTTTAAAACAATAACCCAAGCGAGTCCTGCTTGCTGACCTTCTAAACAGAGCATTTCAAATAAGGTGTGTTCATCATATACAGGAACACCCCATTCTTGATCGTGATAATCAATATAAATCTGCTCATCGGAGCACCAGCCACAGCGTTGAATCGTCATGCGAATGCTCCGAAGTGATCAAATGGTAAAAGCAACCCACTGATCGTTTTGATTGTCCCAAAAGAACAACTCTGCTTGCTCTAAATCCGAAAAATTAATCCAGAAATCTTTACCTGCTTTATCTGCAAACCCAGTGCTAATCAACAGAGCTTCTTCGGTAATTTCCATAATCCAGCCCTGATGGCTTTGTCCATTTAAGACAATACGTTGTTGATTGCCAGATTCTGCAAATTCAACTAGACGATTAATCAAGGCTTCTGACATGAAAACTTCCTAATAATAAAAACTTTAATTTAACGTAAATAAGGGTATGGATTGACAGGGCCTCGACCGCGACCATCTAAGTAAATTCCATAATGTAAATGAGGGGCAGTATGTCGAGCATTACCCGTATTGCCGACATAACCAATATGGTCACCTCGTCGCACGAAGTCACCCTCATTGAGACCTTTTTTATGCTGATCTAAATGCGCATAATAATGCCAAGAACCAGCGGGTCCTAAAATCCAAATGACTTTCCCACCCAGCTTATTATCGCGCATACTGCGAACAATTCCATCAGTTGCACTATAAACTTTTGTACCACGAGCCGCCAAGATATCAATGCCTTCATGTGTTCGACCGTGACTTCGTGATGCACCCCAAGTATCAGTGAGTTGTCTCACTTTTACACCTTGTACTGGGATAGGTAATTTGCGGTCCAAAGGAAGCATATGTAAGCGAGCAACGAGGGTTGGGTCAAGCGGCGTTTGTTTTGGAGGTTGGCTACTGCAGGCAACAAGTAGAATAGCTACACTTAGGATGATGTAATGTCGCAAATACTTAGTCACTCCAACTCCTTGATTGATACAGCCACACTTATTTGAATCGACTATGTCACAATTTCACGGCTGAGATCAATTTTTTCATCGCAGTTGGAATGCCCATTTCTGTTACAACTTGTGGAGCGAGCCATTCACCTCCTAATTCTGTTTGGAGGTATTCCATCTGGTCGAGATCAACATGGAAAATATGTGCATTCAGTAACCAGGTAAAGTGGGTGAAACTGTGTGAAATTTGAGTCGGTAATTGATTACTCACCAAACCATATTGCTGAGTCAATTGACTAAATTCTGAAGTTTCATCAATAATGGGTAAGGTCCATAAACCACCCCATAAGCCTGAATGCGGACGTTGATGCCATAGCCATGTATTTTCAGTACTTCGCAGTAATAAAACATCCGCAGTTTTTATAGGCACTGCTTTTTTTGGCTTTTTAAATGGTAACTCTTGTGTCAGACCCTGCTTTAAAGCTTGGCATTCTGACTGCATTGGACAGTACAGGCAAAGTGGTTTTTTAGGAGTACAAATTGTTGCACCCAAATCCATAATGGCTTGCGTGTAATCATGGTTGCGTTGTTCAGGACAGAGTCGCTCGGCTAATTCCCACATTGCACGATCATGGAGAGGCTTTGATAAATCATCTTCAATGGCAAAGAAACGTGCTAAAACACGCTTAACATTTCCATCCATTATCACGCCGTATTTGCGTAATCCAAGTGACATCAATGCACCAGCAGTTGATCTACCTATTCCTGGCAGTGCCATCCAAGCTTCTAAAGTCTCTGGAAAATGTCCATTTTGACTTACGATTGTGGCTGCTTTATGCAGGTTGCGAGCACGCGCATAATAGCCTAGACCTGCCCAGTAAGGAGCAACTTCATCCCAAGTAGCACGACCTAAATCGGTGACCGTCGGAAAGCGCTCAATAAAACGATCATAGTATTTCAGAACAGTTTTCACTTGGGTTTGCTGCAACATAATTTCAGAGACCCAAACTTTGTAAGGATCATCTGCGACTTGCCATGGCAGGTCATGTCGACCATGTACATCAAACCAATCCAGTAACGCAGTTGAAAAAGAAAACATGAAAATACCATTAATACAATCTGTGCTCAGTATAACCAATCTAGGCAAAGACCTTTTAAAAAAGCATGAAAAAAGGCGCATATTGCGCCTTTTTGTAAAATCAACATTACTCTTGAATAATGCCCCAACGACTATCTAATTTAAGCGGTTGGTTTTTGTAACGAGGAATAATATGGATGTGTAAATGTTCCGACTCTTCATCGCCAAAAACTTTGCCATCATTAAAAGCGATATGAAAGCCTTCCGGATGATGACGGATTTTTAACTCGTTACGTGCCAGTTCTAACAACGACTGTAAACTTTTACGCTCTTTATCGGTAATTTCAAAAAAAGAACTCACATGACGTAAAGGAATAATAACGGAATGTCCTTTAGTCAACGGCTGCTGTTCTGGCAAAATCACACCGAATTCATTTTTATCAATCACATCATATTCATCGTGATTGCAATAAGTACATTGTTCACTCATCCTTATATTCCTCTTATATTTTATCTTCTTTCTTCAATAATCTTAGCGCTAATAAACTTTGAAAGTAATTAATCTAAGTGACGCGACAGTAACTCATACATCGCAGCTAAGCTTTTTTCCTCAGCTTCAGCGTTATAACCGAGATCTACACCATTGGCTTTTGCCCGTTCATCAGCTTGTGGATTACTAAAACCATGTTTTGCATCCTCAAAGATAATGACCTCATGTGGCACCTGAGCTGCAAACATTTCTTCTTTAAATTGTGCCACATCATCTAGCGTGACCATGCTATCTAGCTCACCATGCAAAACCAGAATTTCAGCTTTTACTTGACCTTGTTGAGCAGGTGTTTGCGCAGATAAATTAGCATGGAAGGTAGCAACTGCTTTTAAGTTCGCACCAGAGCGAGCAAGATCTAAAACAACTTTTCCGCCGTAACAAAAACCAATCGCAGCTAATCGAGTTGCGTCAACTTCAGGCTGTGCAGATAAAGTGTCTAACGCAGCTGTAGCGCGTTGTACAATCGTTTCAGGCTGTGTGAAAGTTTGCATCATCCACTCATTTGCTTGAGAAGCTTCAGTGGTTACCTTTTTTTCGCCGTACATATCAATGGCAAAAGCAGCATATCCTTGTTCTGCAAGTTCTCGAGCACGTTGTTCTGTATATTCATTACGACCCCACCACTCTGGGGCTACAATAATACCTGCAGCTCCTGAAGAGTTTTCAGGTGCGGCAAAATAACCAATCAATTGTGTACCATCTGCCGCTTTATACTGAATTTCTCTTGTTTGAATTGCTGAAGTCATTATTGAAAGTCCTTTCGTTTATGAAAATCAGCCAAGATTAAAGCATAAATGTTTTCCGAAGTGATGAATTTGCAATAAGAAAGTAAAATCAAATGTGAGAATTTATGAAAGATTGGAATATGTAAAACGCGTATCAATGAACGAATAAAAAGAAATAAAAAGAAATAAAAAAAGAAGAAGGAGTACCTTCTTCTTTTCATCAATCTTGTGTTTTCAATTTAATCTAGTGATTTAGAACACTAGACTTTGCCTCTTGAGATAAAGCCTACAATTGCGAGAATCACTGCAATCACAAGTAAGATAATTGCGAAATCTTTAGATAAGCCTGCTACACCACCAAACCCTAGCAAACTTGCTATCAATGCAATCACTGCAAAAATAATCGCCCAACGGAACATTTTGATTCTCCATAAATTTTTATTAATGTTCATTCAGTATAAGAAAATAAACTGAGCAAAATGTATACAAAGGGTATTTTAACGTAGAGTATTGATATTCTTTAGTTAATCAACTGTAACTGAGATTGATGAAATTTTATGAGAATTATTAGTGATATACTGACTCAAATTTTTGATATTTAGCTGAATCATGAGCACATCTTTACGCCCTGAATTTTGGAAACATTATTCACTGTTTGAAATGAACCAAGCAGAATGGGAGGCACTGTGTGATGGTTGTGGTATGTGTTGTTTGGTTAAATTAGAAGATGATGAAACCGAAGAAATCGCATATACCAAAGTGGCTTGCAAACTTCTAGATTGTCAGACGGGGCATTGTTCAGATTATGAAAATCGTCAGGTGCATGTACCTGACTGTATTCAGTTAACGCCTGAAAAATTACAACAAATACGATGGCTACCTTCGAGTTGTGCATATCGACGTATTAATGAAGGTAAAAAGCTACCGAATTGGCATCACTTGGTGACAGGCAATAAACAAAGTGTGATTAGTGCTCGAAAATCTGTAGCAGGTCGTTGTATATCTGAACAGCTTGTTGATGAAAATGAAATAGATGAATACATCGTGCGGTGGGTACGCTAGTACATTCAATTGCTAGACTACACATATTTTGTAATATAAAAACACTTTTAAAATGATCATTGCCGTTTAATCCTTGAGACTGATATTCAAGGATTTAAAAAGGGAAAGGCATGTTAAAAGCTGCAAAACTGATTTGGATTGTTGGTTTGAGCGGAATCATAATGGCGTGTCATGCCAATCAAAATAAAGCCACTGAAGCACAGAATCCGCAGGAATCAACAGTCAAAAACGAAAATTCAAAAGCTCAAGAACAACGATATCAAGTTGAAAAAATTGCTCTATTTAATGAACCATGGGCGATTGCAACTTTACCAAATGGTCAACTGTTAATTACAGAAAAGTCAGGCATACTTAAGTTGTTTGACCCACAATCAAAACGTAGTTTTAACGTGGCTGGTGTGCCTCAAGTTGCTTATGGCGGACAAGGTGGGTTAGGTGATGTTTCGATTCATCCTAATTTCAATAATAACGCTTGGCTATATCTCAGTTATGCCGAAGAAAAAAATGGATTGTTTGGTGCAGTGGTAATCCGAGCGAAATTGGATTTATCGAATATCGAAGCACCGAAACTGACGGATATCGAACGCATATGGGAGCAAGTCCCTAAAGTGTCGGGTCAGGGGCATTATGCACATCGTATAGTGTTTGACCAGCAAGCGAATTTATGGATTAGTTCAGGGGAACGGCAGAAGTTTCAGCCTGCACAAGATATGCAGTCTAATCTAGGTAAAATTGTATATTTGTATGATGATGGTCGTGCTCAAGAATCTAATCCGTTTGCCAAACAAGGTGGTGTCTCAGCGCAGATTTGGAGTTTAGGTCATCGTAATCCTTTAGGTATGGCATTTGATCATCAAAATCGTTTGTGGGTGGCAGAAATGGGCCCTAAAGGTGGCGATGAGTTCAATCTTATTGAAAAAGGTAAGAATTATGGCTATCCAATTGTATCTAATGGTGATCACTATGATGGGAAACAGATTCCGAATCATGAAACGCGACCTGAATTTATAGCCCCTAAACTTGATTGGTCTCCAGTGATTTCACCCTCGAGTCTGATTTTTTATAAATCTAACTATTTTCCACAATGGAAGAACAAAGCCTTAATCGGTGGATTATCATCGAAAGCCATTATTGTGGTAGATCCACAATCTGAACCTGTACGAGAAATTCAGCGCTTGGATATGGGGGTTCGAGTACGAGACTTGCATGAAGCGAAGGATGGCACAATTTGGGGAATAGAAGATGGGCCGCAAGCTTATTTATTCAAATTAAAAGCAAAACTCGAATCTGAGTAAAATGAAAAATGTTGAATAGTGATGGTTGTTTTGACTATTAATATTGGAATTTGACTATTACATAGTAGACTAGTCAACAGCACTTTGAGATCTATAAAAAATATGTCCGATACACAAATTCCGCTACCTGAACGCTTACGTCCACGTGATTTGTCTGAGATTATCGGACAAGATCATTTACTTGGTGAAGACGCACCTTTACGTCAAATGATTGACCAAGGACATTTACCTTCGATTATTTTTTGGGGGCCTCCAGGGGTCGGCAAGACCACCATTGCGCTATTGTTAGCTCAAGCTGTAGATCGTACTTTTATTAGCTTGTCTGCACTCAACACTGGTGTTAAAGAGCTTCGAGAAATCATTGGGGAAAGTGGCGATCTCATTGTGCCAGTGGTTTTTATTGATGAAATTCATCGCTTTAATAAATCTCAACAAGATGCCTTACTGAGCGCAGTAGAAAAAGGCAAGATTACTCTGGTTGGTGCAACCACAGAAAATCCTTCTTTTGAAGTCAATAATGCTTTGTTGTCGCGCTGTCAGGTGTATACGCTGAATGCATTATCTGAGCATGATATTCAACATTTAATTGAACGTGCACTCAAGCAAGACCAATTTTTGAAAGACCGTCATATTCACATCGAAGAATATGATGCATTAATTCAATTTGCCTCAGGCGATGCTCGTAAAGCACTCAATTTATTGGATCTCATTGCGAGCACATTTGAAGCAGATGTTGAAAATATTGTCACCAATGCCATCGTGGTAAAAGTAGCTCAACAAAATATTGCGCGATATGACAAATCTGGTGAGCAGCACTATGATTTAGTCTCAGCTTTCATTAAATCAATTCGTGGAAGTGATCCTGACGCTGCACTATATTGGATGGCGAGAATGTTAAAGGGGGGGGAAGATCCAGTCTTTATTGCGCGTCGGATGTTAATAGCCGCTTCGGAAGATATTGGAAATTCTAATCCTAATGCGTTGTTATTGGCTGGGGAGTGTTTTAGGTCCGTTCAAGCGGTTGGGATGCCAGAATGCCGTATTATTTTAGGACAATGTGCAGTGTATTTGGCCACAAGCGCGAAAAGTAACAGCACTTACTTAGCAATCAATAAAGCATTAGAGTTGGCTGAACGTACGTCAAATCTTCCAGTTCCATTGCATTTAAGAAATGCTCCAACCAAGTTAATGAAAGAGCAGGGATATGGTGTAGATTACTTATATCCACATCACTATCCAGAACATTTCGTGTTGCAGGATTATATGCCTCCAGAGCTGAAAGGCACCAAATTGTACGAATCAGCTCGTAATAAGCGTGAAGTCGAAGCAGAGCGTTTACAGCAGCGACGTTGGCAGCAAGAGCAGCAACAACAATAAAAAAAAGCCCAGTTCTATGGGAAGCTGGGCGAAAAGCGATTCATCTGGTCGGCAACTACAGTCTCTCTCTTGAGCCACCAACTCCTGTAGTTGCCTGGTATAAAAATATATTAGTTGAACTTAGTAATATTGTAAAAACGATCATTTTAATAAATAGCATTAATTTATTCGATTAATGAGGGTAAATTTAAAAACAAAAACAACAATTGAGTTTTTTAATGATCAAAACCCCAGATTTGTCATCTTATTTAAATATCGATTCGATAAATTAATAGCATTACCAATGAGGAGAGAGCATTGGTAATGCGACTTAACAAAAATAATGAATGTATAACAACAATTTGAAAATATAAAAATAATATCAACAGATACAAAAAAGCCGAGTCATATGACTCGGCTTCATTTTATCTAAATTTTGATTTAGATATCAGAAAGGTCAACACCGATACGTGTAGCAACTTCTTCATAAGCTTCAACCACACCACCTAAACCTTGGCGGAAACGGTCTTTATCTAATTTTTTCTTGGTATCTTTGTCCCATAGACGGCAACCATCTGGAGAGAACTCATCACCAAGAACGATACGATCATGGAACACACCAAATTCAAGTTTAAAATCAACTAAAAGCATGTTGCCTTGAGCAAAAAGATCTTTTAAAACCACGTTTACTTGGTGAGTTAACTCTTTCATACGCTCAAGTTGTTCAGCAGTAGCCCAACCTAAAGCAATGGCTTGAGATTCATTCACCATTGGGTCGCCCAAAGCGTCATCTTTGAAAAATAATTCAAATGTAGGTGGTGTAAGTTCTAAACCTTCTTCAACACCCAAACGACGGCAAAGCGAACCAGCTGCATAGTTACGGATTACACATTCAACTGGAATCATGTTTAACTTTTTAACCAAAACTTCGTTTGGTGTTAAAAGTTTTTCGAAATGAGTTTCGATACCTGCAGCTGCAAGTTTTTCCATGATAAAGGCGTTAAAACGGTTGTTCACCTTACCTTTGCGATCTAGCTGTTCGATTTTTTCGCCATTAAATGCTGAGGCATCATCACGAAAGACTAAAATCAGGTGGTCTGCACTATCGGTTTCATAAACGGATTTAGCTTTACCAGTATAGAGCAAGGTTTGTTTTAACATGGTGGAACCTTTTTCAGAAAAAATATGCCTAGAACGACTAGGCTGGCCAGTTTTGATAAATCTGGGTTAACAGGCTCGCAGCTTTTTGTTTATCTGCAAACGCGTTAGTTGGGGTAAACACGGCCAAGGTATGACTCGAACCTACAGATGTCAGTTTAAGCACTAAACTTTCACCATCCACTTGAATTGTCGCGGAATGGGGATTCTTAGGTTGATTGACAAAGTTGTAGTTGAGGCTACTGAGGGTGGCGATTGTGTATTGCCAAATTGTAGCAGAATTTCCGTCAATTTTGATCAACGGATTGCCATTTCCATCAGTTAAAAGTTGTGGACGACCGACAGCAGTTGATTGTTCACTCTCAACAGGATTAGAAACGGTTGGTGCCACATTAGGACGAGGTAGCTCAAAACGATTACCTCGCTTATTAACCATTTGTGGCGCATTGTCTATTGCAAGCTGTTCAACAACAGGCGCTGGATAAAGCGGTGTTGCTGGTCTAACCATTGAACCTTCAGGGAATTTAAGCGGGGCTTGTGCAGTAGATTTTTTATAATCGAGTGAACCATTATCGATACCAATCGTACTACAACCGACCATGCTGAGGGCTGAAAGGGCAAGGGGTAAACCAAAACGTAGTTGCATAGTTGTTAAACTCTTCTTTAAATAATGCTCGCAGCTTTTAATGCATCACGCAGTGAAGCTCGATATTGTTCTGCTAATGGAGTAAGTGGTAAACGGATACCTGTACCAATTAATCCCATTTCATGAAGTGCCCATTTCACAGGAATTGGGTTTGATTCACAAAATAGAATTTCGTGTAAATTTGCAACTTGATCATTAATTGCTTTTGCTTGAGCTGCATTACCCACTAAACCAGCGGCACATACTTGGCTCATTTGCTTTGGAGCAACGTTAGCGGTCACAGAAATATTACCTTTCGCACCATGCTCAATCAGTTGATATGCTGTTGCATCATCACCTGAATAGACCACCATATCTTTGCCTTCAAGTGCTTTTAAAAGCTCAGCACCGCGAGGAACATCACCTGTTGCATCTTTAATCCCTACGATTTGAGGAATATCAGCAAGACGAACTACAGTTTCATTGCTCATATCAACGCCAGTACGGCCAGGTACGTTATAAAGAATTTGCGGTAAATCAACAGCTTCAGCAATTGCTTTGTAATGCTGATACAAGCCTTCTTGAGTCGGTTTGTTATAATATGGCGTTACTAAAAGTGCAGCATCTGCACCAAGCTCTTTAGCTTCTTTGGTAAGCTCAATCGCTTCATGCGTTGAGTTTGCGCCTGTGCCGGCAATAATTGGAATGCGTTTATTGGCTACACGAATGATTTCTTTGATCACTTGAGTGTGTTCAGCCATGCTTAAGGTCGAAGCTTCACCTGTTGTTCCCACGGCAACGATACTATTTGTACCTTGTTCAATGTGCCATTCAACAAGCTTCTCGAGACCCTTCCAATCAACAGTTCCATCTTCAAACATTGGAGTGACGATTGCGACGATTGAGCCTTGAATTACCTGAGCTTGCTGAGTAGTCATTTTAAAACACGATCCTATTTTTCCATCCAGTGAAGGTTGAGAAGCGAAGTTTGGATGGGTATGTATTTTGATTTATATCACGATCCAATATGCCTGCATACTGGATAATGCGTATGCAAATTATGAACTAAGCAACCAATAAGAACAATATGAATTCACTTCAGTCAAAAAAAAGTTTAGTTAAAACAAGTAACTTTTTTTAAAAAAAGCAATTTTAAGACCTTATGGTTAGGCATTTAAATAACAGTGAAGATAGATGTTCGTCTATGAAAGTATTGCGGATAAAAATGAAAATTCGAACTAAAATCTGACCAATTTACCCTGAATTAATAGCTTATATCACTTACATCAGATTTAAGACGTATGTATATAAAGGTGAATAAACTAATAATTTTTAAATTATGTGATTATTATAATTTATAAAACGTCTTAATTTTTTTACTTAAAGGTTAAATTATTCTAATACTTACAGATTTTATAATAGATTTTTCTTGGTTTTTTTTTAAATAAAAAAAATAATTAATCGTTTTGAAGACTAGAATTTATTTTGGTTGGCAAGAGGTATGAAATTTAATCTTATTTTGATTACATTTTATTACACCATTTGATAACTCTCACTTTCATTGACTTACATAGATAATCGGGCATCGGACTCAAATGCTGATGAGTGAGGGAAGTTCAATGCAAGAATCAGTAAGTAACAAACATGCAATTTTGACGGTAGGTATCTGCTTCCTCATTGCAGTAATTGAAGGCTTAGATATTCAGGCTGCAGGTATTGCAGCTGCGGGTATTCGTGAACATTTTGGTTTAGATAGTTCACAATTAGGTGTGTTTTTTAGTGCTGGTATTTTAGGTCTGTTACCTGGGGCACTGGTAGGTGGGCGTATTGCGGACCGTATTGGTCGTAAAACAGTTTTAATTTGGTCTGTTGCTGTTTTCGCTGTATTCACTTTATGTACGGTATGGGTAAATAGTTTTAACAGTTTATTGGCTGTACGTTTCCTTGCAGGTGCAGGACTAGGTGCAGCAATGCCAATTCTCATCACTTTGGCTTCTGAAGCAGTAACCCCACAAAATCGTGGTCGTGCTGTAGGGCTAATGTACTGTGGTATGCCTGTCGGTGCTGCGATCTTATCTTTAATTGCAAGTACAGATTTCGGTGCTAATTGGAAAAATATTTTCTATCTTGGTGGTTTATTACCATTAATTGTTATACCAGTGATGATGAAATTCTTACCTGAATCTAAAGAATTTTTGAAAACGCAAAATAGAACTGAAGCTGAAATTGCAGAAGCTCCACAAGGTTCGTTTAAAGATTTGTTTAATTCACAGAATCTTCTTCGTACGATGTTCATCTGGTGTAGCTATTTCTTCACGCTCATGGTGGTTTACATCATGCTCAGCTGGTTACCTTCTCTATTCCAAGAATTAGGTTTTTCGAGAAAAGAAGGTGCGACAGCGCAATTCTACTTCATGGTAAGTGCTACTGTAGGTACTGTGATTTTAGGTGTATTAACTGACCGCTGGAAAAAAGCTTATGTGATCTTGTTAATGTACGGTGGTATTTTGGCTGGCCTTCTTGCGTTGAATGCAGCAAGCTCACTCACACAAATGTATTTGGCTTCAGCATTGGTTGGTGCTTTCGTGATTGGCTGTCAAGGTGTGCTTTACGCATTTGGTGGTATTGTGTACCCAACAGAAGTACGTGGTACAGGTGTTGGTGTAGCATCGGCAGTAGGTCGTATCGGTGCTATGCTTGGGCCAGCAATTGCAGGATCATTGTTAACGGCAGGATTTGGTGCAGCAGGCGTAATCTCTGCAGCAATCCCTTGTATTATTATTTCTGCGATCTTCATGTTAATGTTGGTACGTCGTATCCAGAATTAAGACAAAAACATAGATTAAAGCCTGCTTGATGCAGGCTTTTTTTATAGAATTTTGATATCAAATTTTCAACTCAAGCAATTGTAGTTCTCTTGATCCTATGCAATAGTCCCTAACAATTTTAAAAATATTGGGAGCTGAAAAGGATGTTCCAACCACAACAAAGTGCACTTATCGTTGTTGATGTTCAGAATGGATTTACCCCTGGGGGAAATTTGGCGGTAGCAAATTCAGATCAAATTATTCCAACCATTAATTCACTTGCTCGGCATTTTGACAATGTTGTCCTTACCCAAGATTGGCATCCTCAAGACCATATTTCATTTTTTGAAAATCATCCTGGAAAGTCTGCTTATGAGACGATTGAATTAGCTTATGGCCGCCAGGTGTTATGGCCTTCACATTGTGTGCAGGGTACACATGATGCAGATTTTCATCCAGACTTGAATATACCCAAAGTGCAGTTGATCATTCGTAAAGGTTTTCATCCACATATTGATAGTTATTCTGCCTTTTTAGAAGCTGATCATCGAACGTCGACTGGCTTAGCAGGTTATCTGCGTGAGCGTGGAATTCGTAATGTCTTCATTGTCGGGATCGCCACTGATTTTTGTGTGGCTTGGACGGCAATTGATGCTGCAAAATTAGGTTTTAATAGTTATGTCGTGTCAGATGCGACTAAAGGCATTGATTTAAATGGTTCGTTGCAACATGCATGGCAAGAAATGCTTGCACAAGGTGTGAAACGAATATACGCCAAAGAACTGATGATTCTCAGACACTCCGCGCAGACCATTTAAAGGTCATGGTTCAAGATCATACGTCGTTAATCCAATAAGTGAACTTTTTAAATGAAAGCCATCAATCAATTCTTGCAAAAAACCTTTGCGCTGTGGGTACTCCTTTTTGCAGGAATTGCCATGTATATGCCAGAAGCATTTATTTGGCTTAAGTCTTATATCACTTGGATGCTCGGGATTATCATGTTTGGCATGGGAATGACCATGTCGTGGAAGGATTTTAAAAGTGTTCTCAGTCAGCCTAAGGCGGTTGCCATTGGGGGGGGTGCTCAATTTATAGTGATGCCATTATTGGCATGGGGCTTGTGCATAGCATTTCGATTACCTGCTGAAATTGCCATTGGCGTACTCCTTGTTGGATGTTGTCCCGGAGGTACAGCATCTAACGTCATTGCTTATATGGCAAAGGCAAATGTGGCTTTGTCCGTCGCGTGTACCTCAGTTTCAACGATGTTAGCACCTTTGCTGACACCATTGATTTTTTATCTCTTAGCGAGTCAGTGGATCGATATAGATGCGGTAGCAATGCTTGTATCGGTAATGCAAGTGATTTTGTTCCCTATCATTTTAGGGGTGATCGTGAGCGGTCTATTTAAGCAAAAAATAGATCGATATATCGCAATGATGCCTATGGTTTCAGTCATCGCGATTGTATTGATTGTGGCTGCGATTATTGCTGGAAGTAAAGTGCAAATTTTACAGTCAGGGTTACTGATCCTTGCTGTTGTAATTTTACATAATGGATTAGGATATTTTATAGGTTATTGGGCTGCAAAATTATTGCAGCTCAATCAAGCAGATGCTAAAGCAGTTTCGATAGAAGTAGGGATGCAAAATTCTGGCTTAGGCGTTGCTTTAGCTGCGGTTCATTTTGCGGCAACCCCCATTACAGCACTTCCAAGTGCAATTTTTAGTTTGTGGCACAATATTTCTGGACCCGTCTTGGCAAGTTATTGGGCGACGCGTGACAAAGCTCACCTTAAAAAACATGAATATGACGATGATGTGATTAAGTAGCTGATTTTATTTCATTAACTGATCTAGAAATTCTTTTTCAGTCATGATGTGAATACCATGTTGCTTTAAAAGCGCTGCTGTAACACCGTCCGCATTTATTTTTGACCCCGAAAAAGAGCCATCATAAATCTGACCAAAACCACATGATGGACTTTTAGCTTTCAAAATCGCATGAGTAATCCCATGTTTTTTCGCAAAAGCTAAGGTCTGTTTGGCACCTAAAATAAATGCTTCGGTAACATCTTTTCCCGAAAGATCAAATACTTTTGCATGGCCACTCAAAACATCGGAGCCTGTTCCTTTTTGAATTTCAGCAGGGGCTCTGGGAGTGCTAAGTCCTCCAGAAATTTCAGGGCAGATTACGACGGCCTGATCGGTATCAATCAGCGTTTTAATTTTTTCTTGAAGGCAATGTTGACCATCGTAGCGAACTGGATGTCCGACTAAACATGCACTGATAAGATATTTCATTTGATAAAAAAAAGACCGATAATTTTCATTATCGGTCTTTTTAAGTGTAGATCAAATTGAATTATTCAACCGTAACTGACTTAGCTAAGTTACGCGGCTGATCTACATCGGTACCGCGTAGTACAGCGATGTGATAGGACAAAAGCTGCACAGGAATACTGTATACGATTGGTGATAATAGTGCTGAAACGCTCGGAACTTGAACAACGTGTTGGCGCTCTTTTTCCTTAATGCCACTATTTTCATCTGCAAATACAAACAGCTCACCACCACGTGCTTGAACCTCTTCCATATTTGATTTGAGCTTATCAAGCATGTCATCCTGAGGAGCAAGAATGACAACAGGCATATCATTATCAACTAAGGCCAATGGGCCGTGTTTCAACTCACCAGCTGCATAACCTTCAGCATGAATATATGAAATTTCTTTCAGTTTAAGCGCTCCTTCAAGCGCGATTGGGAACTGTGTTCCACGACCTAAAAATAGGCAATGTTGTTTTTCAACAAACAATTCAGATAGGCGTAAAATTTCTTTATCACATTGTAATGTGTCAAGAATCACTTTAGGTGTATGCCACAATCCAGTAATGATTTCTGTTACTTGTTCATTAGAAATCGTTTGTTTAACTTGACCGAACTTAAGCACGAGAAGCATCAAGGCAGCAAGTTGTGTGGTGAATGCTTTGGTCGACGCAACCCCAATTTCTGGACCTGCTAATGTCAATAAGCTGTAATCTGTTTCACGCACCATGGAAGATGTTGCAACGTTACAGATCGTCATCGTGGTGATATTAATATTTTTCGCTTTGGCACGTTTTTGTGTATCACGAAGAGCAGCCAATGTGTCGGCAGTTTCACCTGATTGAGAAATACACACATAGAGTGTATTGTTCACGATGACTGGAGTGCGATAGCGGAACTCACTTGCAATTTCAACTTGGCAAGGTACATCAATCAGTTGTTCAAACCAATATTTTGCGATCATGCCTGCATGGTAACTGGTACCGCAAGCGATGATTTGAACTTGCTGAATCTGAGAAAAATCTTCTACAGCATTTGCAAGAAAATCATCACGTAAGTGATCGGCATTTAAGGCTTGAGAGATAGTTTGCTTGATTGCTTCAGGTTGCTCATAAATTTCTTTCAGCATGTAATGCTTATATTCACCTTTTGAAGCATTACTCACTGTCGCATCAAGTTCTTTGACAGGGCGTTCAACGCGCTCACCTTGTACATATACTTCAATCGTATCACGTGTTAAACGCGCAATATCACCTTCTTCAAGGTATATAAAACGATTGGTAATCGGTAATAGGGCCAATTGATCAGAACTGATAAAGTTCTCACCAATTCCCACACCGATCACGAGCGGTGAACCTTCACGAACAGTGATCAATTCATTTGGGTAATCTGTATGTACGATACCGAGTGCAAATGCACCTTTGAGTTGAGGCACAACTTGTTCAACGGCTTTAAGCAGGTTAGGAGCAGACTTCAGTGCATCGTGAACTAAGTGTGCAACAACTTCAGTATCTGTTTGGGATGTAAACACATATCCTAATGCTTCAAGATCATCTTTAAGCTCTTGGTAATTTTCAATAATACCGTTATGTACCACAGCGACTTGACCAGATATATGCGGATGTGCATTATTTTCTGTAGGTTTGCCATGAGTAGCCCAACGTGTATGTGCGATACCAAGCGCGCCAGTGATCGCTGCTTCTGAAACCGCTTCTTCAAGGTTGATAACTTTACCGACACGACGTTCACGTAAAACTTGACCTGCATTGATTAAAGCTAATCCCGCTGAGTCATAACCACGGTATTCAAGACGCTTTAAGCCTTCAATTAGAATATTCGTTATGCTTCGTTCTGCTACACCGCCGACGATACCACACATACTGTAATCCCCTTAATTCTTAATCTTTTGTGGACGTGGATAATTGTCTTTCACAAATTGTTTAGAGCGTTCTACCGCTAAACTATGATCATCCACATCACGAGTAATCGTCGATCCAGCACCAACTGTTGCACCATTACCAATTTTAACCGGCGCGACTAAAGAGCTGTTTGAACCTATAAAGGCTTGGTCACCAATGATCGTTTTAAACTTGTTGGCACCATCATAATTACATGTGATCGTACCCGCGCCGATATTTGAACCCTCACCCACTTCAGCATCACCTAAGTACGTAAAATGATTGGCTTTAGAGCCTAAACCAATGGTGGTGTTTTTCACTTCAACAAAGTTGCCAATGTGTACTTCATTTGCCAATTTAGCACCAGGGCGCAAACGTGCGAATGGTCCAATTTGAGTCTGCTCACCCACAATGGCTGAATCAAATACGCTATACGGTTGAACTTTCGTGCCTGCAGCAATTTTGGAGTTTTTAATTACACAGCCTGCACCGATTTCGACATTGTCACCAAGTTCACATTCGCCCTCGATAATGACATTGATATCGATACGTACATCTTGACCAACCTTGAGTGAACCTCGGAGATCGAAACGACTCGGGTCGATCAAATGTACACCTTGCTGCATCAGTAATTTCGCTTGGTAGTTTTGGTATTCTCTTTCCAATGCTGCCAATTGCACACGATCATTTACACCTTCAACTTCGAAAGCTAAAGCAGGTTCAACTGAGGCAATTTCGAGTCCATCGTCAATAGCCATTGCTACGATATCTGTTAAATAATATTCGCCTTGCGCATTATTATTATTCAGACGTGGCAACCACTCGTGCAATTTGGCATTGCTTACTGCATAAATGCCAGTATTAATTTCTTGAATTAAACGTTGCGCTTCAGAAGCATCTTTATGTTCAACAATGGCTTGGATTTTACCATTTTCTCTCACGATACGACCGTAACCTGAAGCATCGTCTAGTGTAAGTGTGACTAAGCCAATACCTTTAGATTGTGTTGCTTCAAGTAATTTTTGTAATGTATCGGCTGTAATACAAGGCACATCGCCGGATAAAATTAAAGAAATACCATCTTTGGGTAAGACAGGTAAGGTCATTTGAACAGCGTGACCTGTACCAAGTTGTTCAGCTTGTTCAACCCAGTCAATATTTTCTGTCGAAAATGCTTGTTTAACTAGAGCGCCGCCGTGACCGAAAATAGTAATAATATTTTCAGCTTGTATTTTTTTTGCGGTTTCAATGACATGCCCTAAGAGTGGACGTCCTGCTAAAGGCTGTAATACTTTTGGTAGTTTTGAACGCATTCGCGTCCCTTTACCTGCAGCAAGAATAACAACTGTGGTTGACATACAACATCCTTTCTTTGGAGCTTGGCTTAAACCATATCAATATAGAGATAAATTATAATACAAAGTGCTGCCCACAAACCTGCGATCAGGTCATCAAGCATAATGCCGAAACCACCGTCGACTTGACGATCAATGACGCGAATCGGCCAAGGTTTCCAAACATCAAAGAGACGGAAAAGTGCAAAACCAATAAAAAGCCATACCCAATTCATCAGACCTAGGTAGATTAAAGGGAGAAATGTGATCGATTGACCCGCAAATTCATCCCACACAATTCGTCCGTCATCATGGACGCGCATTATATCAGCGGCTCTTCCACAAATATATATCCCAATCAATGACATAACGATTATGGCAATCGTGCTATACAAAAAACCTATTGCCATGAAAGCAGGGATAAACAACAAGGCAAAAGCTGAACCAAAAGTACCAGGTGCTTTTGGCGCTAAACCAGAACCGAATCCAACGCCACAAAAAACAATGAAACGTTCAGACCAAGTCATCGTTTTAAAATTAATTGGTTGTTTTTGCAAAGTGCTGATATCCCTGTAATTCTAGTTCTTGTGGTTGTCGATAATGATAAAAATCTAATAGCTGAGTCTCTTTTACGACACCAATCACCGTGATTGGTGTATCGCAGTGTTGAGCTTTTAACTCATCTAAGGCAGATGAAGGAATCGTAAAACACAATTCATAATCATCGCCACCTGCTAAAGCCAATTGCCATTTTTGCTGATTGGGCAATGCTTGTAAGGCAGGACTAAGTGGAAGTTGATCTAAGTGTAAGTCGGCACCTACATGTGATGCTTTGAGAATATGTCCTAGATCTTGTGCCAAACCATCGGATACGTCAATCATACTATGCGCCAATCCTTTAAGCGCTTGACCGAGTTCACAACGTGGAGTGGGATAATCGAGACGTTTTTTTAAAGCATGATCGGGATATTTTAATCCGAATGCAGCATCACCGACAGTGCCTGATACACAAATTAAATCACCTGCTTGAGCACCAGAGCGTGGCACGGCTTTTCCAATATCCACCCAGCCTAGAGCGGTAACTGATAATGTGAGATGTGGGCTTTGCGTTGTGTCGCCGCCAATTAAACTTATCCCAAATTGATCGCAACAATCATACAAACCCTGACTAAACCCTTTTAGCCAATCATGATCAATTTGGGGTAGGCTCAATGCCAAGAGAATGCTTTGAGGTTTTGCACCCATGGCTGCAATGTCTGAAAGATTCACAGCTACAGATTTCCATCCAATCGCATGGGGATCTGTATCGATGGGGAAATGTCGACCAGCAACGAGGGTATCGGCACAAATGACCAATTGTTGCTGTGGAGGCGGGGTGAGCAGGGCTGAGTCATCACCGACACCTAGATCGACTGAAGAATAACTCGGTCGATTGAAATAGGTATCAATAATAGAAAACTCAGCCATTTCAACAACAACTTATTTTGCTTGTTGCTTTTCTGCTTCACGTAGGCTTTGTGCCAAACGGTCTAATACAC
Source organism: Acinetobacter sp. ANC_7634 (assembly GCF_056779875.1). Taxonomy (NCBI): domain Bacteria; kingdom Pseudomonadati; phylum Pseudomonadota; class Gammaproteobacteria; order Moraxellales; family Moraxellaceae; genus Acinetobacter; species Acinetobacter sp. ANC_7634. The sequence continues at coordinate 60,584 of NZ_JBWYIT010000002.1, forward strand.
CATTGATGTATTTGTGACTATCTGCACCGCCGAAGTGTTTAGCCAATTCAATTGCTTCATCGAGAACGACGCGATATGGAATTTCAAGATGCTCTTTCAATTCATACGCGCCAAGACGCAAAGTAGCTAATTCAACGCCGTCCAGTGCCGAGATCTCACGATCTAGTACTGGAATTAATAACGCATCCAATGCTTCATGATTTGCAATCACTTGTGTGAGCAACTCGTGATAATAGCTGAGATCCACTTTATGCATGGCATTTTCAGCACGTGTACGTGCTTCAATTTCATGCACAGGGTTGTGGCTCATTTGCCATTCATAAATCCCTTGTACAGCAAAACGACGTGCTTTGCGTTTAGCTGCATAAGTAGCTTGGAGTGTCTGCGACATGCTTTAGATCGCCTTTAGCAAGTTAACCATTTCAATTGCAGTCAAGGCAGCTTCACCACCTTTATTACCTGCTTTTGTACCTGAACGCTCGATGGCTTGTTCAATGCTGTCTGTAGTCAATACGCCATTGATTACAGGTAAACCAGCTTCTAAACCAACAACACCAAGGCCTTTTGCACATTCACCAGCAACAAAGTCAAAGTGAGGAGTGCTACCGCGAATAACTGCACCAAGTGCAATTACCGCATCAAACTTACCAGAATTTGCGAGTTTTTTCGCCACAACCGGAAGTTCCCAAGCGCCTGGCGCGTGAACGACAGTGATATTATCGTCTTTAACACCATGTCGATGCAATGTATCAATTGCACCTTCTAATAAATGTTCAACAACAAAGCTGTTAAAACGACCAACTAGAATCGCGTAACGATCTTCGCTCGCGAGATGTAATAAACCTTCAATACGGCGAATCGCCATAGCAACCTCGATATTTAATAAGAGTTATGAATGAGAGCTCTGATCAGCTGTGATGTATTCGACCACTTCTAAATTAAAGCCAGACAATGCATTGAAGCGTAAAGGTGAGCTCAGGAGCTTCATTTTCTGTACGCCTAAATCACGTAAAATTTGTGCACCCACACCAATGGTTTGGTATTGCTGCGATAAGGCAGCATTTGACTTGGCTGGTTTTGGCGCAGTTAATGCTTCTAATGCTGGACCTAAATCAGACGGCTGACGTTGTCCAATCCATACCAAGACACCACGATCGCTTTGAGCAATTTCTTTTAAAGCACGATCTAAATTCCAAGCTGCTTCACCATCTTGCTTATTAAGCTTTAATAAGTCTCGCGCCGGATTGAAGCCATGAACGCGAACAGTCGTCACACCCTCTTCAGGTTGACCTTTAACCAATGCCAAATGAATATCAGGATTCCCGACTTCACGATAACGGTAAAGATCAAAAGTACCATACTCGGTATCGAGTTTTTGTTGATCCAAACGCTCTACCGTTTGTTCATTGGTCATACGGTAGTGAATAAGATCAGCAATTGTACCAATTTTTAGACCGTGTTTTTCAGCAAAAATTTCAAGGTCAGCACGACGGGCCATAGTCCCGTCTTCATTGATAATTTCACAAATCACAGAAGCTGGTTCAAGACCTGCAAGACGAGCTAAATCACAGCCTGCTTCGGTATGACCTGCACGATGGAGCACACCACCTGGTTGTGCCATGAGTGGAAAAATATGGCCTGGCTGAACGATATCTGCTGGTTTTGCATGTGCCGCAACTGCTGTTTGAATCGTGTGCGCACGTTCTGCTGGAGAAATACCTGTAGAAATGCCATTTGCAGCTTCAATAGAAAGCGTGAAGTTTGTCCCGTGTTGAGCGCCATTCGCATCAACCATTAACGGTAAATTTAATTGTTTGCAGCGTTCACGACTTAACGTTAAGCAAACCAAGCCACGAGCATGCGTGATCATGAAATTAATGTCTTCAGGTCGTACGTGCGTTGCAGCAATAACGAGGTCGCCTTCATTTTCACGATCTTCATCATCCATCAGGATGACCATTTTTCCTGCACGGATATCTGCTACAAGTTCTTCTACAGTATTGAGCGACATCAACCTTCACCTTTTTGTTATGTCATTCTGACATTTGAATAAATTTGTTGCGCCATAGTCTAACGCTTTTTTAGTCAGTTTGCCTATGCTTATGACTGTACCATTCAACACAGTCCAACATACACCTTCATAGCACATTGAAAAGAGAGATAAAATTACCAAAAGAGCAATTTTGTATACAAACTAGACGCTTAGTCTAACTTTTCACGACTGTGAGCTTTTAAAAAGAAAAACCAGATTTAACTTAGCATCAAATCTGGTTTACTTATTAAAATTTAATCTAATTAAGAGCTGATTGTACGATCCGTCGAGGAGCTTTGGGCTTTGCCTTTCAAAATCTCAGTACGGATATTTTGTGCGAGTTCGGCACAGGCTTCGTTCATACCATTAATCATGAAAGCGTGACGTGTTAACACACTGGTTGGATTCGGCATCGGAACCAATTGATAGCATTCACCAATATGCTTTAACTGATCGTGGGTCAAATATAGCGCCATTTCTTTCGCAATCAGGTGATGTGTGAGTCTTTCCGCAGCTTGTACTGAATCGAGTTGCATTGCCTCCACTGGGGCGGTTACAGCACAGCGCGTTTGCAATACGAACCGTTTATCCTCACGGTAACGCTTATAGAGTACTTCTGACAATAATTGAAACACCGAACCAATCATTAAGATGCAAGCAATCGAGTTATTCTTGAGTGAAGAAATACTGATGACAGCGCCTTGTTGATCAAAACTACGATTCACAACGATATCATCAACATTCAAATGATAATGCGCTGTACACAGTTCGATACTCTTATTTAAGAAAATTTGACATAAATTAAAATAAGGTAAAGAGACAGATTTGTTGACCGTATTAATTAATTGTTTCGGATCATAAAATTGGATATTCAGTGATAAAGCATCCTGATTTAACTGCAGAGTCGGTACTTTTGGCGTAATTGCAGCTTGTTCTTTATTTTGCTCTGGCGTATGAGGTTGTTTAGGCTGACTCTTTTCCAGTTCTAATGCTTCAGTGAGCAGTTTGATCTCATGACGTAAACGGGACTCATTATTTAATCTCGCAAGATATTCGCTACGCGTAGGGCGAGCAATGGCACGATAAGCCAACCATAATAAGCCATGAATAAAGAGTGACGAGAGGATCGCCAGCCATTGTGTTCTTAATATTTCACCGATACTTGGTTTAACCAATGTGATTTCCACACTGCCAATTTTCTTTTCATTTTGTAGTGCATCTCGAACGAAGATTTCACCCTGACGCGTCTTAGACAAGCCTGCAGTTGCGAGAACTTGATCTCCTGTGCCAAGAATACGTATATATGCAACACTTGGATTCGTTGCATAGCGGTTGGCTAATAATGCAAGAGATACAGTATTGGCAGGTTCAAGTTCAGTTAAGCTATCTGCGACCAGTTGAGTCGTCATTAGCAAACCTTGGCTTGCACGGTTTTCATTTAATTGATGTGTCGTTGCAATAACCAATAAAAAGGTATGCAAGGCAAAACTTACAATCAGCAGGCTAGCAAATAGCCCTTGTCTAGGCGCATTCAACGTAAACTTCCAAAGAAAATTAATTCAATTTCGATTATGATTCTTACAATATTCGTAGCTCAGACCCGAGTCAATTCATGCGAGAAATCATTCTTATTTCATTTTTAGGACCTGACCAACCGAATCAGTTTACTCGATTGATGCAGGTGTTGTCCGTACATTCTTTGCAAATTTTAGATGTAGGACAAGCAGTTATCCATAACCAATTGACTCTCGGCATCGTGGTTGCTTCCGAAGACCAGACAGCAACGGCTTTGGCCATGAAAGATATTCTGATTTTAGCACACGATATTGGTCTTACTGTGCGCTTTAAACCGATCGATTCAGAAGATTATGAGCAATGGGTGAAAGAGGGTGGACGTACACGATATATCGTGACGGCATTGGCACCTGAACTTACTGCAGCACATTTGCAAGCAGTGACTAATATTGTTTCAAGTCAAGGGTTTAATATTGAAACAGTCACTCGTTTGTCTGGTCGCCCAACGTTGAATCATTTTGAAAATGAACCAAAACGTGCTTGTTTGCAATTTGGTTTGAGCGGTCAGATGTTAGATGCTGCAACGATGCGAGCGGCATGTTTAAGTTTATCAAATGACCTTAGTGTCGATGTTGCAGTACAAGAAGACACGCCGTACCGTCGTAATCGTCGTTTAGTTTGCTTTGATATGGATTCAACGCTGATCGAACAAGAAGTGATTGATGAGCTTGCAATTGAAGCAGGTGTCGGTGCACAAGTCGCAGAAATTACTGAGCGTGCTATGCAAGGTGAGCTGGACTTTCAGAGCAGTTTCCGTGCGCGTGTGGCGCTACTGAAAGGTATGGATGCTTCTGTATTGCCTAAAATTGCAGAACGTTTAACGATTACTGAAGGTGCAGAACGTCTTATTTCAACCCTGAAATCTTTGGGTTATCGTACGGCTATTTTATCTGGTGGCTTCCAATATTTCGCTGAATATTTACAAGAAAAACTTGGGATTGATGAAGTTCATGCCAATATCTTGGATGTTCAAGATGGGCAGGTCACTGGCGAAGTTAAAGGGCATATTGTGGATGGCGCTCGTAAAGCATTTTTATTAGGCCAAATTGCGGATGAAATGGGCATTTCACTTGAGCAAACGATTGCAGTAGGTGATGGTGCGAATGATTTGCCAATGCTCTCTATAGCGGGCTTGGGCGTTGCATTCCGTGCTAAACCATTGGTGCGTCAAAATGCAAATCAAGCCATCTCAAGTGTTGGGTTGGATGGTGTTCTGTACCTGTTAGGTGTACATGATAAAGATTTAAGTCGAGCTTAAAATCAAAAAAAGCTTATTAAAAAGGCGACCAAATGGTCGCTTTTTTTTATCTAAGTGAATCATTCTTAGACAAATTTTAATCAGCTAAGTTCAGACGAAAAAACAGATGGTCATCATCGAAAAAAAGATGTTTTTGACAAAAAATTACGAGGTATTTTTTTGTAATGACACGCCAAGTTTGACTGATTCTGACTCTATGAAAAATGTCTAATCTTAAAAAATGTAATGACAAAAGAATGTTGCGACAATATGTGTCGCTTACAAAAGCATCAGGTCTTTTTTTCTGAAAAAAACTCACCATAATGCTTTCATAAACGCCAACAAGACCATTGAAGAAAGTGAAGCGTTATTTAATTTGTTGTGAAACACCATTAGGCAGTATTTGAAACATCTAAATTTTGACGGAGATTTTTATGGTCACTTTAACTTTTGCAACGATACTCGGATTTGCTCTGATCGCTGTAGCATTGGCGGCCGTATTCTTTTCACCTTATCGTCATTGGCTAGGGTTTATGTTGGCGGGTATGGTCTTCTGGGGTTTACTTGAAGGTATTCGTTATAGTGTCCAACACGTCTTTGACATGTCTTTGGCATATAGTTATTTAACAGCGATTAGCTTAGCCATGGTGGCTTTAACGGCTTTCTTACTTCGCGAAGATAGTCGTGCGCAAAAGGCTTTAGAAAATCGTCGTTATATTGAACATACTCCTGTATATGAGGACGATTAAATCCTACTCATGACAAATGATATGTAAACCAAAACTGCGTGGTAACAATTTTATATTTAAAGGTGTATCAAAATGATATACCTTTTTTTTGCCTATACGTTTTGTTAAACAAAGCTGCATTTCCTTACTTATAAGATATGCTAGGATGAATCAATTATTTTTGATATTAAAAAAACGGACTTAAATTGTCATGAAACTATCTTCAATACCTGTTGTGAAATTACCTATCGTTGATGCAAGCACAGATCCACTAGACCTTTTGGTGTTAGGTTTGGCGTTGCGTATGAAACAATTGTCACGTACGAGTCCAAAATTTATTGAGTTAATTCATGATCGTCAGTTCCGTATTCAAATAGGTACAGATCTAGGTGTTGCACGTCAGATTTTAGTCAACAATGGTCAGATTGATTCTGTTTCAGGTGATGCAGAGAAAGCAGATTTCGTACTTCAGTTTGCTGATAGCGAGCAAGGTGTTAAAACCCTGTTGAAAGGTGATCCAACTGCATTCATGACGGGTATGCAAAATGGCAGTATTAAAATGGAAGGTGATTTCAGCTTATTGGTATGGTTTAACCAAGTCGCTAAATTAATTCCACCAAAAATTCCTAAACCTGTAAAAGAAAAAATACAATTTGCTCGTCAATTTATTAAAGAAAAGACAGGTAAGTAATACAGCACCTAAATACGGACTTTTCTCGTTTTGATTCTAGAGATGAGTATTGAAATGCAAGAAAAAAAGCCCTCATCAGAGGGCTTTTCTAGTCATTCAACTTCAAGATTGAAGGTTACCGGACCATCATTGATGAGATGCACTTTCATATCCGCTGCAAAGATTCCTGTTTGTACATGTTCAAACTGAGATTTTGCGTATTCAACTAACTGTTCATACAGTTCTTTTGCTTCGAGAGGCGGCATTGCAGGGCCGAAGTCAGGACGCAAACCTTTTTGGGTTTGTGCCATCAGGGTAAATTGCGAGACTAATAATAATCCGCCTCCGGCTTGGCTAAGATTCCAACCCATTTTTCCTTGGTCATCATCAAAAAAACGGTATTTTAAAATCTTATCGATGAGCTTCTTACCTTTTTCAAAGTTATCTTCTTTGCCAATACCAATAAAAACTAAAATCCCTTTTTCGATTTGACCAGTAATCTCACCATCCACAACGACTTTCGCTTCAAGGACGCGTTGGAGTAAAGCACGCATAATTCAACCAAGTTTGATGTTTTTTAATTCAAATGAATTGTATCAAATTGGAAAAAAGATAAGGGATAAAGTCGTTATCTATCCTCATAAGCCATTGATAAAAAAATAATTAATCGGAGTATATACTTTTGATCTAATAAAGCGATTGAAATAATAAAAATTAACCTTTTTACCAATTTTGTTAAAGAAGGTAATTTACGCGTGCAGGAAAGGTAAATTTGAGAGAGAAAACGATGTTTAAGCGTTCAATGTTGGTTGCAATGCTTGCAACTGCGACAGCAGCATCAGCTGCACCATTAACAAAAGATAACGGCGCACCAGTGGGTGATAACCAAAACTCAATCACTGCAGGTCCAAATGGTTCTGTATTATTACAAGATGTACAGTTGATTCAAAAACTTCAACGTTTCGGTCGTGAGCGTATCCCTGAGCGTGTTGTACACGCACGTGGTACGGGAGCTTATGGTGAATTCGTTGCAACTAAAGATTTATCAGATCTTACTATTGCTTCACTTTTCAAAGCAGGTACGAAAACTCCAGTATTCTTACGCTTCTCTACAGTAATTCATGGTAAGCATTCTCCAGAAACTTTACGTGACCCACATGGCTTCGCAATTAAGTTTTATACTCAAGAAGGTAACTGGGATTTAGTTGGTAACCAAACGCCTGTATTCTTCATTCGTGATGCGATTAAGTTCCCAGACTTCATCCACGCAATGAAACCAAGCCCAATTGACAACGTTCAAGACGCTAATCGCGTATTTGACTTCTTGTCTAGCCAGCCATGGGCAACAAATATGTTGACTTATGTATATGGTAACCAAGGTGTTCCTACGAGCTACCGTGAACAAGACGGTTTCGGTGTACATGCATTTAAATTGTACAACGACAAAGGCGAATATAAATACGTTAAATTTAACTTCCGTTCTAAGCAAGGTGTTAAAGGTCTAAACGTTAAAGAAGCTGCTGAATTACAAGGTAAAGACTTTAACCACTTAACGAATGATCTTTATAAGAACATCAATGCGGGCAATTTCCCGAAATGGGATCTTTATATCCAAGTGTTGGATCCTAAAGATTTGAATAGCTTCGATTTCGATCCACTTGATCCAACTAAAATCTGGCCTACTGATTTAGTACCAGAAACAAAAGTGGGTACTTTGACATTAAATCGTATGCCGAAGAATTTCTTCCAAGAAACGGAACAAGTTGCTTTAGCACCAGGTAATTTAGTACCAGGTATCGAGCCATCAGAAGACCGCTTACTTCAAGGTCGTATCTTCTCTTACTCTGATACACAAATGTACCGTTTAGGTGCAAATCACCAACAAATTCCAGTAAACCGTCCATTGGTAAATGTGAACAACAATAACCAAGATGGTTATATGAATGTTGGTGCTACGACATCTAATGTGAATTACGAACCAAGTCGTATTGAACCAAAACCATCTACAGCGAAAGCTCGTGCTGTTGAAACTCCACTTTCTGGTACGGTTCAGCAACGTGGTGTGAAAGAGCAAAACTTTAAGCAAGCGGGTGATTTATACCGTTCATACTCTGCTAAAGAGAAATCTGACCTCATTATGAACTTAGCAGCTGATCTTGGTAACGTAAAAGATTCAGAAACTAAACACATCATGTTGTCTTATTTCTATAAAGCAGATGCGGATTACGGCACACGTATGACTAAAGCTGTAAACGGTAACTTAGCGACTGTTAAAGCGAAAGCGGCAGCTTTAAAAGACTAATCAAGATTAGTTCTTGAATTGGTGATTAGGGTCTAAGGTGTCACCTCAAAAAAGTCCTGTAAAACTCAATTCCTTTCCTGCAACCCTAGGGGAGTTTTACAGGCACTCGTTATCGAATTTAAACTCAGGTGAGGGAAGAATGAAAAATATTGTATATAGTTTATTAATCGCTTTACTGAGTTTAAGTTCAGTAATGCTTCACGCTCAAACGACGTCTGTCAGTAGCTCACAACAATCAGATCAGAAAGAAGTGATTGACTTATTTTTTGCAGCAGCGAAAACAGGAAACAAAGAAGTTGTTCATGAATTTTTGAAACATGGGTTTCCAGTCAATATTAAAAACCATGCTGGTTTTACACCATTAATGATGGCGACCTACTATGGTCATCAAGATATTGTAACGACTCTATTGGAAAACGGCGCAGACCGCTGTGCTCGTGATAATAAGGGTAATACAGCTTTGATGGGTGCTATCTTTAAGCTTGAATGGTCGATTGCCAAACAATTACGCCAGGTCGATTGTGATGCTCAAGCAAAACAGACAGGACACAAGACCACAGAAGAATTCGCAAAAGTTATTGGGCAAGATAAAGCATTGAAAGCTTTGACTGAGTCATATAGTCAAGACAATGCAAAAAAATAATCAGTTTAAGTTTTAGTAATTAGTCGAATAATCTTCGACAATTACTAAAACGAGCTATGAATCGCAACAAAATGTGCTTTAATGCAATAAGTTGCTAAAAACTGAAAAATAATATGTCTGCCATTATTCAATCCTTACTTGATACTGACTTGTATAAATTCACGATGCTACAAGTGGTATTACATCAATTTCCTCAAACGGATAGTGTCTATCAATTTCGTTGTCGTAACCTTGAAGATACAGCCTATCCACTCGTGGATATATTAGAGGAACTGAACGAACAGTTAGATTTACTGTGTCAGCTCAAATTTAAAGAAGATGAATTACAATATTTAAGAAGTTTACGCTTTATTAAAAGTGATTTTGTAGACTATTTAGAATTATTCCAACTTAAGCGCCGCTTTATTAAAGCCAGTATCGATGATCAAGGTCGTTTAGATATTCGTATCGAAGGACCTATGGTTCAAGCAATGATGTTTGAAATTTTCGTGCTTGCAATCGTCAATGAACTCTATTTTCGTCGTATTCGCGATGAGCAGGTATTGGCAGAAGGAGAGCGCCGTCTTAAAGCTAAAATTGAATTGTTGAAACACTATGAAAGTAGTCAACAACCGAATGATCCACCATTTCTTGTTTCCGATTTTGGAACACGCCGTCGCTATAGTTTTGACTGGCAGAAACATGTGGTGGAAGAGTTTAATAAGGCTGCACCACATATTTTTCGTGGCACCAGTAATGTTTTATTGGCAAAGCAGTTGGGTATTACACCCATTGGTACGATGGCACATGAATTTTTACAAGCTTTCCAAGCACTGGATGTTCGCTTACGTGATTTCCAAAAAGCTGCACTTGAAACTTGGGTGCAGGAATATCGCGGAGATTTAGGCATTGCACTGACAGATGTTGTTGGTATGGATGCATTCCTAAGAGACTTTGATTTGTATTTTGCCAAATTGTTTGATGGTCTACGACATGACAGTGGTGATCCATATGAGTGGGGCGATAAAGCCTACGCACATTATAAAAAATTAAAAATTGACAGCAAAACTAAAATGCTCACTTTCAGTGATGGTCTAAACTTAGAGAAGGCATGGGATTTGCATCAATATTTTAAAGATCGTTTCCAAGTGAGTTTCGGGATTGGTACTAACCTCACCAATGATATGGGACAAACTGCTTTGAATATTGTTCTAAAGTTAGTCGAGTGCAATGGTCAATCAGTAGCTAAACTCTCTGATAGCCCAGGAAAAACGATGACTGATAATGATACCTTCCTCGCATATTTGCGTCAGGTATTTGATGTTGAGTCTCCTCAATCATAATTTCCCTTTTCTGATTTTTTGCTAATACCATGCAAAAAATCAGAATAATTTTGAAAAAGTCTTGTGCTAAGATTTTAACAAGGCCAATAGAACTATTCAATAAATATGACCACTAACGCTTTTGATTTCGGTCTGCTCATTGAAGCAGAACAACTTGTTCCTCATTTAGGAAGTGAAAAGTTACGTATTGTTGATTTGACCCGAAGTTCGGTCTATGAGCAATTACATATTCCGCATGCTATACATCTGAAGCCAAAATTTTTAGTGCGCCAAGAGGAACAAGCTACGGGTTTATTGCCTGATGATGAAGGGCTTCAGCAGCTAGTCCAGATATTAAACATATCACCTGAGCATCATGTCGTGGTCTATGATGATGAAGGTGGGGCATGGGCTGGTCGACTGATCTGGAATCTACACTGTATGGGTTTTTATAACACCAGTTTATTAAATGGTGGTATTCATGCATGGTTAGGCGCCAACTATCCTACGTCTTCAGAAGTTGAAGAGGTTCAGCCAGTCACATGTCTTTTTCAAGTTAAGACATCCAATGTTGATCAACACCGGGTTGATTATTCAAATTTAATAAAAAAAATTGAAAATAAAACTTGCCAAGTATGGGACTGCCGGACGGCTGAAGAGTATACCGGGCAACGTCTCGCGGCACGTCGTGGTGGACATATTCCAACGGCTAGACATTTTGAGTGGAGTACTGCACTTAATCGTCAAAATCATTTAAAATTGCACCCCTTAGAACGCACGCAACAACGTTTAGAACAATTGGGCTTTCAATTTGATCAGCCAGTCGTCGTATATTGTCAGTCTCATCACCGTTCAGGTTTAGCTTACATTATTGGTCGATTACTGGGTTGGGATATCCAAGCTTATGATGGTGCGTGGAGCGAGTGGGGCAACCGCCTCGACAGTCCAATCATTACTGGAGAGTCACCTGAGTGAGTCTGACAAATTTAAAAAAGAAACTATTTATTCAAGCGCAGCAAATCGTCCCGCAACAAAAACTCAGCCGTTTGGTGGGTAAAGTCGCAGCCAGTGAAAACCCAGTATTAAAGAATGTTGTCATTCAAGCATTTAAAGCAAAATATGGCATTGATATGTCAATTGCTGAGCAACAAAATGCCTTGAAATTTAAATCCTTTAATGAGTTTTTCACTCGCTCTTTGAAAACAGGCGTTCGTTCAATTGATCCTAATCCTAAAAGTGTCGTGTCACCTGCAGACGGTGCAATTTCACAATTGGGTAAAATCAATGAGGGCGATATTTTTCAGGCAAAAGGTCAAAGCTTTTCAGTTGAAAAGTTAATTGGTGATCCTCAATTGGCAGCACCATTCAAAAATGGTGAATTTGCAACAGTGTACTTATCACCGCGTGATTATCATCGTGTGCATATGCCTTATTCTGGTACATTGACTGAAACTTTATATATTCCAGGTGAATTATTTTCAGTCAACCAAACTACAGCTGAAAATATTCCGGGTTTGTTTGCACGTAATGAACGAATGGTATGTTTATTCGATACTGATATTGGTCGTATGGCTGTTGTTTTAGTTGGCGCAATGATTGTTGCTGGAATTGAAACTGTTGCGACAGGTAAAGTAAAACCAACAGGTCGCTTAGAGCTGAACCATCATGCGATGAAACTTGAAAAAGGTGATGAGCTCGGACGTTTTTATTTGGGTTCAACGGCTGTAGTTTTGTTTGAGAAAGATAAAATGCAATGGGACCAAGCATTTAAGGCGAACTCAACTGTAGTAATGGGTGAAGCGTTGGGTCATCTTATTTGAGTATATCTTTTGAATAAAAAAAAGCGCCTAAGGCGCTTTTTTTTATTCGTGCATTTTATACAAGCGTTCTTTGGGAAACACGGCAATAAATGTAGAGCCTTCGTTTTCTTTCGACTCGATTTCAATATGTGCGCCATGTTGCATAAGTACGTGCTTAACGATGGCAAGGCCTAAACCAGTACCACCTGTTTGACGACTGCGTGCACTATCCACACGATAAAAACGCTCAGTTAAACGCGGTAAGTGTTTTGGATCAATTCCAATACCAGTATCCTGAACAGAAAAATAGCCACGTTCTCCATCATCATGCCAGCCGATGGTGATGGTGCCACCTTTCGGGGTGTACTTTATGGCATTGGTAATTAAGTTGCTAAATGCACTCGCCAATTCCATATCTGAACCAATTAAGTCACAGTGGCTGTCTATATCAAGGTTAAGTGTATGACCATAATCAATATTGTAAGCTTGCGCATCATCAAACAGATGGTTCATTAAACTTGGCATTTCGATAATTTGATTTTTCGCAATTTGTTTTTCATTTTCTAAACGAGACAAAAGCAAAAGATCATTGACCAATGCATTCATGCGTTTAGTTTGCGATTGCATTTGTTCAAAGGCACGTTTCCAACGCGGATTGATATCTTCTTGATCTGTGAATGTTTCGATATACCCACTTAACACTGTGAGTGGTGTTCTTAATTCATGTGAAATATTGTCAACAAAATCTGAACGCATTTGCTCGAGATTTTTCATACGCGTAATGTCGTGCGCAACTAAGAGGCGACTTTCATTGCCAAAGCGAGTCAGTTTGATTTGCGCGTACTTATTATCATGGTTCACCAATTTAATTTTTACACCATCTGGTGCTTGATGGGTATTATGAAAATATTCAATAAAATCTGGCTGGCGAATAATCGTGAGCAGGTTGCGGCCACGATCAACAGCTTGAATGCCAAATAACTTTTCCGCAGCAGGATTCCACCATTCGATTTGATGGGAATCATCCGTAAGAATAATCGCTTCTGATAAAGCCACGAGAGAAGATTGAGTTCGATCGATCAGTCCAACCATTTCAGACTGAACAATACGTTCTTGGCGTTGAGCCCGATATACATTGAACAGTAATGCCCCCCAGATTCCATTTAAATTTGGTGGTACATCGTAAGGACGATTCGAAATCCAATCATTGACTAAATATAATGAGCGTAATTGGATACCAAAAAATATGAGACAGGCAATGCCTAAGCATATCCAAAGATAGCCAATCCCTAACCCGATACAGCCCGCAATAATCAGTAGAAATACCAGTAAACGTAAGTCTTGCTTGGCAAAAGTCCATAAACTGCTATATAGAAACTTTTGATGTTCACGTGCCAATTCTGGGACGGGGTAGGGTTCGTACATAAAATCTAAATTAACCTAAAGCAACATCAGCTCGTGTTGAAAAACGATAGCCAGTACCACGCACAGTTTGAACATAACGGTCTGCACCATAAGGTTCGAGCACCTTACGTAAGCGACGGATATGGACGTCGATGGTTCTGTCTTCAATATACACATTTCCACCCCATACCTGATCAAGTAATTGAGCACGGGTATAGGCACGTTCTGGATGAGTCATAAAGAATGCCAATAGACGATATTCTGTTGGCCCCATATCAAGAATATTTTGATTATAGCTGACACGTTGGCTTACTGGGTCAAGAATTAAGCCATTTGCATCAATGGTTTTTTCGCCATTTAACGCATTTGCACGTCTTAACACTGCTTTAATACGGGATACCAACTCACGTGTTGAAAATGGTTTCGTCATATAGTCATCTGCACCAGCATCAAGACCTTGAACTTTATGATCTTCTTCGCCACGCGCAGTCAACATAATGACTGGAATTTCTGAAAGTGTTTCATCACGCTTAAGGCGACGACACAAATCTACGCCACTCACGCCACCCGGTAACATCCAGTCGAGTAGGATAAGCGCTGGACGTTGATCAACAATCATTTGATGTGCTTGTTTCGCATCTTCTGCTTCCAAGCATTGAAAGCCTGCCATATCTAAAGAAGTATGGATCATTTCCCGAATTGGGAGCTCGTCGTCGACAATTAAAATGTAGTCATCTTTCACAACGCAATATCCTATGATGAACGGTGAACCGTTTTATATTTATGACAGGCTTATTACAAAGATTAATTATGACAGTATCATTGCAAGATGGAAATCGAAGTTAAATATAGCAATGTTTTGTGACAATTAGGCTGATATTTTGTCTCATTGATATTTATTAATCTGAAATTAAATCAATATCTTAAATTTACTTACGATTTGTCACAATTTCTTCATCTTAATTTGATGCTACTTTTTCATTAGATCATTCAATAGGGCGAGAAAAACGGTTTTACATGCCTGAACGACCTCAGCACGTGGAAGTTTAAAACCACCTACTACCCAGCGAACAGCAACTTGAGTGACATAGCCATTTAGACCAGTTGCAATCAAGGAGATCTCTTTTTCAGTGAGATGGGTATGTGGCATCATTAATGTGACAAAGGCATGAATCATTCGGTCGAAACGGCCCATTGTTTCTTGAATGGTTGCATGATTATGAAGTTCTTGGACGAGCATTGCATCAATATAAATAATCCGAGCGGTACGCGGATCATCTTCTAAAAAACTAAAGAACGCATTTAGACCTGCATCAATCATGTTTAGAGGCTCAGGAGAGGCTTTCATAATAGCTTGCATTAATGTTTGTTGAAGCTTCTCAATCAGTTCTAAAAAGATCGTTTGGAATAAGTTTTCACTTTTCTTAAAAGATTCATAAAAGTAACGTTCAGTTAATTTCGCTTGTGTGCAAATATCTTTAACGGTTACTGAGAAAAAACCATGAGTTCCATATGCTTCAATACCCGCTTCAATAAGTTTCTCACGGCGTGCTTGTTTGCGTTCAGTTAAGGACATCCCTTTAAATTGACGCTCTTTTGCGGGAGGCTTTTCAATCGCTTGCTCGTGTTCTGATGGAGTGAGGTTCTCTGGGTTCATAGCAATTCGAGTCTTTTTATAAAAGTGTTATGCTGCGGTCAGTATAGAGTACTGATCAGCTAAAGATACTAAATTGGCCTATAGTAACAATAAAAATGGTCGATAGTTACATTGACAATAATAATTGTCAAAATTATAGTGAACATGAATGACCCAGATCAACGCTGTGGTGCATAAAAATCAAAAAAAGGATTCACAATGAAAAATTTTAAAAACAAAGTGGCTGCAATCACAGGTGCAGGTTCTGGTATTGGTCAACAACTTGCGGTGTTACTGGCTAAGCAAGGTTGTCATTTGTCTTTAAGTGACGTAAATGAAAAGGGCTTAGCAGAAACAGTTGAACTGACGAAGAATGCAAATGTACGAGTCACAACCAAAAAAGTAGATGTTGCGAATCGTGACGAAGTTAAAGCATGGGCGGCTGAAACTGTACAGAATCATGGTTCAGTGAACATGATTTTCAACAATGCTGGGGTGGCATTGGGTTCGACCGTTGAAGGTGCAACATACGAAGAGTTGGAATGGATTGTTAATATTAACTTCTGGGGTGTCGTATACGGCACCAAAGAATTCTTACCATATATTAAGAAAACAGGTGATGGACACATTATCAACATTTCAAGTTTATTCGGTTTAACTGCGCAACCAACTCAGTCTGCTTATAATGCAACTAAATTTGCTGTACGTGGTTTCACTGAATCTCTTCGTCAAGAGCTAGATATTGAAAATGTGGGTGTGAGCGCGCTTTGCGTACATCCAGGTGGCATTCGTACCAATATTGCGAAAGCTGCAAAAATGAATGACAGTTTAAAATCTTTGGGCATGAATCCACAGAAATCTGCACAGACATTTGATAAATTATTACGTTGTCCACCTGAAGAAGCAGCGCGTCAAATTCTAGAAGCAGTGCAAAAAGATCGCCGTCGTTTACTGATTGGTAACGATGCGAAAGTGATTGATTTAATGCAACGTGTGATGCCAACGGGCTATCAAAAAGTGACTGCATTTGCGACTAAAATGAGTAAACGTTTCGATTCTAAATAATCGTTAAAAAACCCGCGTCATGCGGGTTTTTTATTTTCTTGATTTCTAATTTAAATCAGTACTTGAACAGTTTTCTTTTTCCAAACAAATTGATAATACAAACCTTGCATCACACATAAGCAAACGAAAGCCAAAGCATAAGCGTACCAGATTCCCGCCAGCCCCCACCATGCGCTAAATAGATAAGCTGCTGGGAGTTCTATACAGAGTATGGCTACAATATTGATGATCATTGGCATAGTCACAGTGCCACTTGCACGCATAATTGAGGCGAAAATAGCACTCGCGCCAAAAAATAAAATTGACCACAGCACAATAAACAATAATTGTTGCCCGAGTATCACGACTTTTTCATCTGTAATAAATAATGCCATGAGATATTTTGAGAACAAATAAGCCAAGATTACGAGCCCGCCTGTAAAGACAAAATTCATCCCCAGTGCTGTTTTAGTTACACGTGATAAAGAATCCGCTTTACCTGCACCGATCGCTTGAGCCCCAAAAATAGAGGCAGCAATTGCGATAGACAGAGCAGGGAATTGGATGTAGTTCAAAACCTGATTAACTGCGCCATAAGCAGCTGTTGCTTCTGAACCATAGCGATTGACCAAGCCGACAATGACTAATCCTGCCACAGAGGTCGTGACCATTTGAATGCCTGTAGGAACGCCAAGTCTGAGAATAATTTTGCTCAGTTCAGGATTGTGGCGTACATGTTTACACATTGCTAAATCTGGACGTAATGGATGATTTTTTTTATTTAAATAAACGTACAGAAAAATAAGCACGGCTAGATAACCCACAATCGTAGCGATGGCGGGTGCAATGATACCTAATTGAGGAAATCCAAAATATCCAGCGATGAGAACAGGAGTAATAAAGAGCCCAATTAAACTGGTCATTCCCAAAGCGATGAGAGGTGTAATGCTATCACCGACACCACGTAAGATAGAGGTATAAATAATATAGATAAAAAGGAGTGGGCTACCTGCTAACATCCATTGAACATAAGGCAAAGATAAGTGCATGACACTTGGGTCTGTGCCTAAGGCTTCAAGAATGTGGCGTGCAGATAGAACACCTAAAATGGCAATAATCGTCCCGCCGATCAATGTCATAAAAATAGTAGACCCGACAACCGCTCTTACTTTTTCTAAATTTTGTGCTCCCCACGCTTGACCAACCAATACCGTCGAGCCAGCCGAAAGCCCAATCACAAAAGCCAAGAGACAGAACAAAATAGGGAAGAAGACGGAAACAGCAGCAATTGCTTGAACGCCCATCATTTGCCCGACGAAGATCGTATTAATTGTGCCTGATAAATTTTGCAGGATATTGGTTGCAATCAGCGGAACTAAAAAAACTAAAAAAACTTTCCAGAAACCAGGTTCATCAATCGGCCGTAAGGTTCTCGCCATATATAAGTCTTATCCATTATTGTTTTCTATATCAACGGATTGACCTTAACACCTTATCATTCAAATTGCTTTAGTAATAAAGTAATCCGTCTCGTCTCTTTTCGTTATTGTGATTGAACCTTCGTTAAAATTTCTCCTGCAAGATGCAAGGTTTCCTCTCGTTTTGCAAAACAGACCCGAATGAGCTTCAGATCTTGAGGTGGCTGTTGATAAAACACTGATATAGGAATCGCTACCAGTTTGTGTTGTTCTGCAAGATATTGGCACATTTCTATATCTGTGAGCTCAGGTCTTAGTGTACTGAAATCTAAGTTTTGAAAATAAGTTCCTGGTGACGGCACATATTGAAATTTTGAATGTTGAATTCCATGGATGAATAAGTCACGTTTAGCTTGATAAAAATTGGGGAGATCTAAAATATGTTCAGGATGTTGTTCGATGAATTGATTAAGCGCGATTTGAATCGGATGGACACCACAGAAATTGGCAAATTGATAAATTTGACGAAATACTTTCATCAGTGCCTGAGGTGCAACGCAATATCCAGTTTTCCAACCAGTAACATGAAACGTTTTTCCGAATGAACCAATCACAAAACTACGATCTCGAAGTTCAGGAAAACTAAGCGCAGAATAATGTTGTTGACCATCAAACACTAAATGTTCATAGACCTCGTCAGAAAGTACACAAATGTTTTTATCCTGAATCAACTCGATCAGTTGTTGCCAATCTTGCTTGGACCAAATTGCACCTGAGGGATTATGTGGTGTATTTACAATGATTAATCGCGTTCGTTCATTTATTCGATCTTTCACCACATTCCAGTCAACATGGAAGTCTAGATGTACCAAGTTGATATGGATCGCTTGCGCCCCAGCGAGTTTCACTGCAGGTGCATAACTATCATAAGCAGGATCGAAAATAATTACTTCATCTCCAGCATTTACAACAGCTTGAATCGCACACAAAATTGCAGTCGTTGCACCAGGTGTAATGGTGATTTCGCTGATCGGGTCTAAATCGACTTGGTCTCGTTGGCAGAATTGGGCTGCAATTTTTTGTCTTAAACTCAGCAGACCGTCACCAGGTGGATATTGGTTATAGCCTTGTTGTGTGGCTTGAGCTAAAGCTGCAATTAATTCAGGAGGAGGTGGAAAATCAGGAAAACCTTGAGAAAGATTTAACGCGTTCAACTTTTGGGCGAGTGCTGACATCACGCTAAAAATAGTGACACCTAAGTCTGGTAATTTAGATTCAATTTTAATCATGCTGGATAGTAATATTTAGCCCGTTTCTTCGTAGTTTAGCAGTTGAAATGCCTGCACTAAATACAAATATCTGCGACATATTCGTTTTAATTCTCATAAGATTCTAATGATCTTCAATTAAGTTTAAAACCTTAGATGATCTATGCGATCTCATGTTAAAAATGATTGATCTGACTTTGCTTCATTTCATTTTTTAACCAATTTAAAAAAATAATCTTCCTAGGATCTTCAATAAATCTAGTATGGGACAGTAGATAATAGGCAGAACCATCCTGAAGAATTGGTGTTATTTTTTTTACAGACTTGAGCTCTAATTCTTTTTCAATCATGTAGATAGAAATGATCGTCTTTCCTAGGCCAGCCAAGCAGCCTTCTAAACATAAGTAAAAATGCTCTAATTCTATTTTGGAATGTTTCTTCAAAATATCTTTGAGTTCATCCAATTGGTGTAATTTTTTTGAAAAATAAGGGCGTGATTTAGAAATTAACAATTCTTTGGTTTTAGGGTGGTGAGATGCTTGGACTGCCACAATATATTCATCGCCAATTTTCTCACTAAACAGATGCGATCCCCATTCAAAATCATTTCTTCGTATTGCGATATCGATATTATCTTTTTCAAAGTCGACTATACCACCACCTGTGAGCAAAACCACTTCAAAATCATGTCCAAGTTTTTTAAATTCAACAAGTCGTGGAATTAACCACTTCATCGAAATGGTTGGTTCACAGGACAGTACCAATTGTTTGTTTTCAGTTTTATTTTGAGTTAGTCCAATTAAACAATCATCCAATTGATTGAAAATATTCTGAGCGCAATGAAAAAGAGTTTCTCCTTCTTTGGTGAGTATCAAGGTTTTATTTCGTCGTTCAAATAATGTGATATTTAATATTTCTTCGAGATTGTTAATTTGCTTACTGACGGCACTTTGCGTAACAAATAATTTCTTTGCTGCAATCGTGACACTGCTGTATTTAGCGACAAAATAAAAAAACTTCAGTGAATTCAAAGATATTTTTTCTATCATTCCAAAAACTCATATATTTTTAGTCGATTTTATTGATTTTATTTTTTTAACTTTTGTTCAAAATGAAGATTACCAAAAGCAAAATAAAGCTAATACAATGGAAAATATATTAAAATTCAGTCCATTTAACAAGCAGCATCTCGATGAATACACATATTCAAAAGAGATAATCACAAAGGGTTATGCATTTATTGATTTAAATACATTCCAAGAAATACAGAAAAATAATAATTTTCACGATGTTAATGAGCAAGATGTCAGTGATTTTATAGACAGTTGGAACGCTCTAGATTTAGATCAATTTATGTCGGATAAAGGTAAATATCGAACAAGAAAACATGCAACTTTTACTATTAATGATAAGCATAAAATTTTACTGAAAAATTCTTATATTCCTCATTTTCAGACGATTGAATACAACACTTTGAATGGTGGAATTGCGAGATATTTTTCAGAGATTGATAAAAATACAATTGAAAATCCAATTTTTAGAAATTTACTACAATTCGCATATCTCACCTTTTCAGAAATTGAAACTGAAAATTGGTTTATCGAAGCGCATCAATTTCGCATTGAAGCAAAATTTAACGATAGTGGTAAGCCAACCCCTGAGGGGATACATCGAGATGGGGTGGATTTCGTTTTAATGGCCATGATCAACCGTCAAAATGTTCAGGGTGGAATGACCCGAATTTATGACTTAAATAAGAATTTGAAAGCAGAATTTATGCTTGAAAATTTTTTAGATATCGCACTTGTGGATGATCATCAGGTCTATCACAGCGTAACGGAAATCAAAGTCAATGATTTTACGTTGGGTGATACTGGATTAAGAGATGTATTAGTGATCACGTTTAAAAAGGCATAATGAATGGGTGAGTTTATAGCAGTTATTCTCATCACCATACTCGCTGTTGTGAGTCCTGGTGCTGATTTTGCTATCGTGACAAAAAACAGTTACTTATATGGTAGAAGGATAGGTGTTCTCACTTCACTGGGAATTTCTTTAGGTGTTTTGATTCATGTGACTTATACGCTTATTGCTGTCGCATTTGTCATGGCGTATACACCTCAAATTCTAAATATTGTGAAGTATATTGGAGCCATCTATCTCATCTATATCGGTTATAAAACTTTTGTACAAAGTCCGGTTGTCGAGACGTCATCAACTGCTGCAATTAATCCTTTTCAAGCAGTGAAATATGGCTTTTTCACCAATGCACTTAATCCTAAAACGACTTTATTTGTGATTAGTACATACACTCAGATCATCAGTGTGAGTACGCCGAAAGCGATTCTGGTCGGTTATGGGCTATTTATGTCTTTTGCTCATTTTTTATGGTTTGGATTGGTGGCTTTGCTTTTTTCATCGATTGTTTTAAGACAGAAAATGTTAGCTAAGCAAGTACAGATTAACAGAGTGATTGGAACTGTATTATGTCTGCTAGGGATAGCACTTCTGTTTGCTAAATTTCAATAATAGGGTAGCAATATGAAAAAGATGGCTTTTATCGATATGGAAGGTGTTCTTGTCCCTGAAATATGGAAACACTTTTCAAATGTATACAATATCCCAGAGTTGGCGATTACAACTCGAGAAGTCGCAGACTATAAGTCTCTGATGGAATTTAGAATTAATTTACTGAAAGAAAATAAAATTCCTTTAAAACAATTAATCGATGACATTAAAGAACTGGATGTCATTCCAGATGCTAAAGAGTTTTTAGAATATTTGCAAAAGGCTGAAAATTTTGAAGTTAACATTATTTCAGATTGCTTTTATGAGTTTTTATTTCCCTTTTTTGAAAAATTAAATCTTCCTGTTAAAAATACATATTGTCATCACTTAGAAATTGGACCAGATGGATTTATAGAAAATGTTCTGTATACACGAGATAAAGGGAAACATGAAATTATTGTAAAGTTCCAAAAAGAAAACGTTTCAATGACCAATAGTATTGCGATCGGTGATGCATTCAATGATTTTTCGATGTTGCATTTAGTTGATTATGGTTTTTTATTTCAACCCTCAGAAGACGTGAGAAAGAACTCCCCAGCTTATTTTTGTAAAGTAGACTCTTATCAAGATATTATTTCACATTTAAATCGTAAAAAAATTATGTAACCTTATAATATTATTATGGTTTATATAAGATGAAGCAGATAGGAATGACTCTAGTGATAGCTTAGTTCTTTAAATGGATTAAGAATAATAAATACAGCCCATTCATGCAGAAATGGGCTTTTTGATGACGTCAATTCACAATGAATTCAATTTTAGTCAGCGACCAAATTTAAATTTCATTTCTAAGTTAAATCAAAAATTCAACTGCTGCTCGGATGATCCCTAACACTAAACCGATAAATGCACCAACGACAACACCGTTGACGCGAATCATATGTAAGTCACCACCGACTTCATTTTCAATTTTATCGATCATTTCTCGTGAGTCCCATTCGTGAATGCGTTCACTGATAAATAAAATGACTTTTTCGCTGTATTGATCACTGAGATTGACTGCCATTGAACTCATTTTTTCATTTAATAATTGGCGTAATGCAGGATTGGAAATGATGTTTTGACCGACTTGTTGAATCGCAACACGTAAATTTTCAGCTATACCTGAATCTGCTTTCTCCAAATCTTCACGAATGGCATTGCACAGAATGACGACGGCACCAGTAATAAAATTTAAAACTTGAGGACTATCTAACAATGCATTTTTAGTTTCATTTAATTTAAGACTCGCCTGACTTTCAGGATTTGCGAGTTCAGTCATTAAATGCTGTGCAATACTCTCAATTTTTTGACGCCATGGATGCTCTGGATCTGCCAACATTGACTCGACACGCTCTATTAAAGAGTCAATCGTTCTTTGTTGAACATCGATACCGATCCAACTTGCGCCTTTGGCTAAACGCCACACTCCGAGTTCTTTAAATAGGGTGCGGGTTAGCTCCCGAGTTTGTTCAGGATGTGAAGTCACCCAACCGTGCGCAACATCGAGACCACGTTGTAAAACATCTTGGTGGAAGTCATTTTCTAATACGGCACGAATCATTTCACTGGCCAGGGTATTGATTTGAGTGTTCTTTACCCATTGCACACTGTTAGTTTGAATAAACCTACCGACTTGTTCTTGTCCAACAAACTCAAAAACTTTAGGCACTGTCTGTTGAATCACTTGAGTCACTTGACGATTGTTATCTGGATTGGCTAGCCATTGTCCTACTGCCAAACTCACATCTGTTTGACTCAAGCTTTTTGCCACAATCTGTGGCGATAGGAAGTTTTCTTGAACAAAACGTCCCATGGATTCTGCAATACGCGCTTTGTTACGTGGAATAATTTCGGTGTGATCTTTTAAAAACTTAGGAATAGGGATACGGCCGAATGGGTTCCGAAACAAAACCGTAATGGCATACCAATCTGCTAAACCACCAACCACACCTGCTTCAGCAGACAACATTAAAATATGAATAAGCCAAACATATTCTGGAAAAATTTTGGCAGCCACCATGAGCGATATCCAAGCCAATACAGCGACAACCAGTGCGATCATGGCAAACCGTTTGCTTCGATCCAGACTAGGGGTAGTCATTGTTGGTGATACACTCATGCATAATTCCTATGTAAGCTGTTGTATTAATATTATTTTATTGTGATTGAGAAGGCTGTGTTTGTACAGGCAGTATGTCGCCTGTAGCACTTAAACCATATTTAGACCCTAAGGCCTGTAAAATTAAACGTGCATCAAAAGCATCTTGAGGTGCTGTTTTTTGATCTTTAAAACAGGTGATGGTATAGGCTACTTGAACTGGCTCTAAACTGACCACCTGTGGCACATCATTAAAAGGATCAAAGAACATAGGATGTCTACGATATCCATAACCATACGGGTAAGGATTGGAATAAACCACAGCTTGACGAGGTGGTTGTTGTGTGCGATTGCTTGGATCATCTTGGACTTTAAAAAAATGAAAGCCCTGTTTGACTGTTGTTTGTGCAGCTTTAAGTAAGGTTATTTCTTCAGCTTTACCATAGCTCATGTTAGATGAGCCTTGAAAACTAATACGATACGTTGATTGGTTCAAGGGAATAGTTGCGAATTGCCCAAGCTGATCAAATGTACGCGGTTTACTTGGCGTCGTGACACAACCAGACAGCAGGAGCATGCCAGATAATCCCAAAATCATGCATAAGTTTTTCATTTCGCTCTCCTGAAGTCTGTTGTGTCAATATCAATTTAGAAGCTACTGTTTGGCTGTTTTAAGAATTCTATTTCCTCAGGCGTAGAGAGACGATTTAAAATTTCATTACGATGAGGATAGCGGCCGAAACGTTCAATGATGACTTGATGCTTTTTCTCAAAGTCTAAATTTACAGGGTTGCCTAATGCCTCAAACAAACGAAGCGCTTGAGTGTGAATGATTTTTGATTCGCTATGCATGAAAGGCATATATAAGAAGCTACGTTGTTCAGGTTCCAGTTCGAGATCTAAACCAAGACGAACCGCTTCTTGAGCTAGCCCAAGTGCTAATGGATCTTGGGCAAAAGATTCAGCTTTGCCACGATAAACATTACGAGAAAATTGATCCAAGACAATGATTTCTGCTAAGCGTCCTAAAGCAGTTTCCCGCCATGTCCATAGTTCGCCTGCGGCAGCTTGTTGGATGGTGTGACCAAATTGCGCTTGAATAAGTTGATCGAAAGCATCGCTTTTCGCAAACCAATGTGGTTGAGTTTCAGCACTGAACCAAAAATCTATAACGTTTTGATAATTCATATTCTTTACAGTTTGTTAGCATTTATTCTGCAATAAAATCACAAATTTCAGATGTCTTAAAGACTAAGATTGTGTTAAAAATTTGCCAAAATAAAAGGTTTATCCAACTGAAATGTATATGCAAACTGCATTTGGGAATATAAATCACGGTATACTTGATATAAATCAATAATTTTTTATCTCAGTCGTTCTTCTAGATAAGCGAGTAAGTAATGAGTCAACCCGAAGCGCTCTCTGAAACAATTTTACCAAATTGGGTGGATTCGTCGGTGTTTAAAGGTATGTTACGAGGCATTGAGCGCGAAAGCTTAAGGATGCAAAGTGATGGCTTTATCTCCCAGAAAGATCATCCTAAGGGTTTAGGCTCTGCGTTAACTCATCCTCATATTACGACAGATTATTCTGAAGCCTTACTTGAGTTTATTACGCCTCCTCAATCTTCAATTCCTGAAGCATTAAGCTACTTAGAAGATATTCATGCTTTCACTCATCGACATCTAGAAGATGGTGAAAAGCTATGGCCAATGTCGATGCCATGTATGTTGGATGATGAAGAAGAAAGTATTCGTCTTGCGCAATATGGCTCGTCCAATATTGGTAAATTCAAAACCTTATACCGTCGTGGTTTAGGTGTACGTTATGGTCGTCGTATGCAGACGATTTCAGGTGTACATTACAATGTTTCATTCCCTGATGCGTTGTTTGAGCAGTTGCAAGCAAACGAGCAAGATGAAGCTTTAAAACAGCTCAGTTTGCAGGATTATCGCAGCCATCGATATTTCGCTTTAATTCGAAATTTCATTCGTTTAACCCCATTGGTTATGTTTTTGATAGGTGCAAGCCCATCGGTCTGTCGTTGTTTTATGACGGGTCGTGAACATCATTTATTGCCTTTAATTAAGGGAACATTGTATTTGCCATATGCCACTGCATTGCGTATGGGGCGCTTTGGATATCAAAACTCAGCGCAGAAAGAGTTAGGTATTCATTACAATGATTTGAAAGGATATTTAGCAGGCTTACAAAAGGCGGTGAAAACGTCTTATGCTGCTTTCAGTCGTTTGGGATTAGATGACGAAGCGGGCGAACCGATCCAAATTAATGATCACGTACTGCAAATTGAAAATGAGTACTACAGTCTTGTACGCCCTAAACAAGTACCACAGTCTGGTGAAACACCATCTGATGCATTAGCAAACCGTGGGGTAGGGTATGTTGAATTACGCGCAGTAGATGTGAATCCATACAGCCCAATTGGTATCAATGAAGATACTGCAGGCTTCCTAGAGGTATTAGCGCTTTATTGTTTATTAAAAGACAGTCCTGAGCTGCTAGATGATGAACTTGAAGTGATTGAACAAAACCAGCAAGAAGTTGTGAATCGTGGACGTGCGCCAAATGCTGCCATTGTTGAAAATGGTCAATCAATTGAAATTGAGACATGGGCAAATCAATATCTCAAACAGATGCAGCCTTTAGCAGAAACGTTAGATCAAGTTCACTTGACCTCGTTGTATTCTGATGCAATGCAAATCATGCAATCACGTGTAGATGAGGTGGATGAAACCTTCTCTGCGAAAATAGTAGAAGATACTGTAAAACATAGTGGTACTTGGAGCTTAGGCAGTGTGCTCGCGCATCAACATGCTGATCATTATCAAAATTATGTGTTATCTCAGGATAAAGTCACCTATTTTGAACAACTCACAGTGCAATCACTTGAACAGCAACAACAGTTGGAAGCAGAGTGTAGTCTAAGCTTTAAAGAATATCTAAAAGCATATCGATAAAAATATTGAGGAAAGTATATGCAGTGGCAAAATTATCGCATGGTGAGTGGTCTGTTGTTTGTAGCCAGCGTGATTGGAATGGCCTTCGCGTTGTATCTCGAACATGTCCAAGGACTTGAGCCTTGTCCATTGTGTGTATTTCAACGGTTAGGTCTGATCGGACTGGGACTGATTTCTTTTATTGCGGTTCTACACAATCCCGTCCGTAATGGTTTAAAACGAGCATATGCTTTCCTAGGGACATTATCGATTTTATGGTCAGCGGGTGTTGCTGCACGTCATGTCTGGCTGCAGAGTTTACCTCCAGATAAAGTCCCAAGTTGTGGGCCTGGTTTAGATTATTTGGTAGATGCTTTGCCGCTTAAAACAGTGCTTCAACAAGTGCTGTCAGGATCAGGCGAATGTGCGGTAGTAGACTGGACTTTCCTAGGTCAGTCTTTACCTGTATGGTCTTTGGTATTTTTTAGTATTTTGCTGATCATCTCGATTTGGCAGTTATTCAGAAAGTATCCTGCTTAAAATAAAAAAGCCAACTAATAGTTGGCTTTTTTATTGAAGATGGTCAGGTTTCTACGATTCCTTCCATGCTTTCTAATTTGATTAAATATTTACGGATTTGCTCTTCAGCTAATTCATCGTGATGTGGATAGAACCATTTAACGATTTGCTCAGCAACACTGGAATGGTATTGAATCTCCATATGATTGAGCCCGTAGAACACCGCTTTGTGTGATTCTGGCAATTTCAGTTGGAATCGCGGATTTGGATGCTCACCCAAAGCACTTTGCACACTCACTAAGTAATCGCCAATGACTTTGAGTGTACGATTTTTACGATTTTCAAACTCAATTGTTCCAGCTACTAAGAATGTATTGATATGTGAAGGCAGCGGTGCAGGTTTACGATTATCATCCATCATGCCAATACGAGCGTGATTGTGTTCCCAGTCATCATCACGGACACTACCATGGCGTAAATCCAAAATACCATCACTGCGAATATTCACAATGTGGCTGGCTAACTTGATGACGGGAAAGTGTCCAATTTTTTCTTGAACGGCAAAGCCAATACGTTCTAGAACTGCACCATGATGTGGAGAACCTAAGCAGACCAAATTCTCTGCCATGTGAAACCATTGATGGAGATTTTGTTTACCATAAAACAAAGCACTTCGAGAAACCAAACCACCCATACTGTGACCGATTAAATCAAGGCTGGTGATACGTGGATTGCGCTTTACCAAGTCTTCAAGCATATTGGCCAACGAACGACCATTCGCTGAAATTCTGCGACCAGTGTTGTAATGCAAATAAAGCATGGTGTTGTTGTCGCGTTGTGCAAGCAGTTTTTCACCAATACCGCCATAGTTACGATTGGTCCAATCAAGATGATTCATGCACAGACCATGGCAAAAGATCACGACACGACCTGACAGGTCACCCTGTTGTAACTCTCCATAGTGATCATACAGATTACTGGTAATCGCCAACGGATTTTGATTTTTGAGTAAATAGTCGCCAATCACGCCATTAAGAGCACTGACCAAAAAAATCATTTTTGGCGTGAGGGGTTTATCATGGAGTTTCGGAAATTGATCAATGATTTTGCGCAGGGCTGGTGCGACCAAATAATTTCCGTAATTTAGAAGCGTGTCATATGAAAATTGATATAACTTTCGAACGTAGGTTTTTTTTTGAAATTCTTTTGATGTTTTTTTACTTAAACCAAATACGGTTAAGAGCACTTCACGTTGAAGTGATTGAATGAGATTTTGAACAGCAAGGTTGATTGGAGTGCTGACCAGTTGTGCCAAACCTTCAAGCACATCGGCCTGACTCGGAGGAGATCGATCCCATTTACAATAGGTTTCATGTAGTGGCGTTAAACTCGGCATCTAGTCTTATCCTGATAGTGCATGATCATCTAAAGACACTTTATTTTTAGCAATGATCACTGTATAAAATTCCTTGTATTTATCTTATGTTGTTCATCCCGAACAATTTTTAAGATAACTTTGATTTCAGATCGGCTCTAATTTTTTTGTCTGACAATATTTGTTATCGTACAAAAGAGAAACAAATATGTGATCTGATTCACAATAAAAATTAGAACAATTTTGAGGAAAATGCAATTAATCAGTTCATGAATATTATCTATCTACATGGATTTCAAAGTAGTCCTTTTTCGATTAAAGGGCAACTGATTCGTCAGTATTTTGAAAGACATGAACATGTACAAGTGCATTTGCCTGATTTAAATATGCCGCCTGATCAGGTCATTACTTTGATTTCGACACTCATCGAATCTATGTCAAATGTCGTTTTGATTGGGAGCAGTTTAGGTGGATTTTATGCGACGCAGCTTGCCGCGAAACATGGAGTCGTAGCTGTACTGATTAATCCCGCTATGCAACCATGGAAATTATTTAGAAACTTGTTTTCAACGGCGCAGTTTCCTCATCCAGTCACTGCGAATTGGTCGTTAGATGAAGCTCAGCTTGATCAATTGGAGCATATGGCAGTTCCGTTTGTGCAAGATGCAGACAAAATCTTGGTCTTGTTACAACAAGGTGATGAAGTTTTGGATTATCGTGAAGCGGAACGTTATTATAATTGCGATGGTCATCAAGCGTTCCTCATTACAGAAACATATGGCAATCACGCGATGGATGATTTCGCGGATAAAATACCCTTGGTATATCAGTTTTTAGCTGACAGCTTAAAATAAGGAAACAATTCAACGTGTCTCAATATACGGCCCAATCCCTTGAAGTCTTATCTGGTTTAGATCCTGTACGCCGTCGTCCAGGCATGTATACCGATACCACACGTCCAAACCATTTGGCGCAAGAGGTCATTGATAATGCGGTCGATGAAGCATTGGCAGGACACGCGAATAAAATTACAGTGACTGTGTATAAAGATGGTTCATTGTCAGTAGAAGATAACGGGCGTGGTATGCCAGTTGATATTCATCCTGAATATGGTCAAAGCGGCATTGAAATTATTCTGACTAAACTGCATGCAGGTGGGAAATTCAGTACAGATAATTATCAATTCTCTGGTGGTTTGCACGGGGTTGGTATTTCTGTTGTAAATGCGCTTTCCACACGTGTGGAAGTCCAAGTTCAGCGCCAAGGTAATTTATACAAAATGGCCTTTGAGCAAGGTGAAGCAACGGCACCACTTGAAGTTCTGGAAGGTAAAGCACCCAAACGTGCATCGGGTACCTCAGTTCACTTTTGGCCTGAAGCGAAATATTTTGATTCACCTAAATTTGCATTGAAGGCGCTTAAACATAATTTAAAAGCGAAGGCGGTATTAGCTGCTGGCTTACAAATCAATTATGTTGATGAAATTAACGACGAAAAGATCACGTGGCAGTTTGAAAATGGTCTCGTCGATTATTTGATGGATGAGTTGGAAGATCGTGAAATCATCCCTATGCCTGCATTTGTCGCTACAGGTGACGCGGAACGTGCCAGTGCGGAGTTTGCGATTTGCTGGAATGTTGAAGGCGGAGAGAGCATTCAAGAATCTTATGTGAACTTGATTCCAACGGCTCAAGGTGGCACACATGTGAATGGTCTACGTTCAGGTGTGACGGATGCGATCCGTGAGTTCTGTGAGTTACGTAATCTCTTACCACGTAATATGAAGCTTTCAGCAGAAGATGTTTGGGATGGCGTGAACTATATTCTGTCTTTGAAATTTCAAGAGCCACAATTTTCAGGTCAAACCAAAGAGCGTCTTTCAAGTCGTGAAGCCTCTGCGATTGTGCAGAACATCGCAAAAGATGCTTTTGCCTTATGGTTGAATCAAAACTCTGAAATTGCAATGCAATTGGCTGAAATGGCGATTTCAAAAGCGGGACGTCGTTTAAAAGCAGCGAAGAAAGTTGAGCGCAAAAAAATCGTTTCAGGTCCAACTTTACCAGGCAAATTATCTGATTGTGTGGGACATAGTTTGGAAGAGTCAGAACTATTTATTGTGGAAGGTGATTCTGCTGGAGGATCTGCCAAACAGGCGCGTGATAAGAATTTCCAAGCGATTATGCCGATCCGCGGAAAAATTTTAAACACTTGGGAAGTCTCTTCAGATGAAGTACTTGCTTCTCAAGAGGTTCATAATATTGCAATCGCAATAGGAGTCGATCCGGGTTCTGATGATTTGTCTGAACTCCGCTATGGCAAGATCTGTATTCTTGCCGATGCAGACTCAGATGGATTACATATTGCGACTTTGCTATGTGCATTATTTGTGAAGCACTTCCCAAGTCTAGTTGAAGCAGGGCACTTATTTGTTGCGATGCCACCTTTATTCCGTATTGATGACGGTAAAGATGTGCATTACGCGCTTGACGAAGCAGAATTAGAAGGCATATTGAAAAAAGCCAAAACTAAATCCCCACAAATCACACGATTTAAAGGTTTGGGTGAGATGAATGCAAGTCAGCTCCGTGAAACAACATTGGATCCCAATACTCGTCGTTTGGTGCAACTAGATTTGGATGATGTGCATTTTACTTCAGGTTTATTAGATAAATTATTAGCCAAGAAACGCGCAAGTGATCGTAAAGAATGGTTGGAACAAAAAGGCAACTTAGCTGAATTAGTCGTTTAATTGTCCGTAGACACGAGCATTAAAGCCCGCAGATGCGGGCTTTTTTATACTTCACAAAGTGAACAATTCACACCACGACAGTTGTGCAGCACTGAACTGCGCGCACTATTTTTATTGGTACCTGGACCGCCGACTAAAGGTCCTGCAAGTTGTTCTGCGCCTGACCCTGGGCGCCATTTGGTCTTCATGTTGATTTGTTGTCTGCCAGTAATCATTGGTTTAGCTAAGGTGGGTTGTTGGCAGTATTTGCATTCGATGGTGTCAGTTGCAATCCTAGAAATAGGCACACGTTGTTCAAAAATTCCTTCGCAGTGCTCACAACGGAAATCGTATAATGGCATGGTCGTGCTCCTACTTATTTTTAAGCATGCGCATATTTAAAAGTTAAAAAGGAGGTAGCTCGCATGCTTACTCAAGCTACCCCGTAAAATGGTGAAACCTGTAACAACAATAATGCGCTAATTAGCGTTTATGCCCCCAAAATTTATCGTCATTTAAAGCACCTTGCGGCAAGATATTTTGTTCAAAAATGGAGGTTGGGAGTGAGACGGTACATGCACAGTTTGGAATATCTACAATACCTCCGATACGACCTTCAACTGGTGCAGCGGTAAGTAACATGTAGGCTTGTGACCCAGTAAAGCCAAAGTTTTCAAGATACTTGATGGCTTTTAAACATGCTTGGCGGTAAGCCACTGTCGCATCGAGATAGTGATTTACACCATCTTCAACACTGATCCCTTCGAAAGTCAGCCATTGATCATAATTTGGACGTACATTGCTTGGAACAAAGATGGGTGAATCAATATTGTATTTTTCCATCCCACCTTTGATTAAATCGAAACCGACACGTGTAACGCCATCCATTTCAATCGCACCACAGAAACCAATTTCACCATCACCTTGTGAGAAGTGGAGATCGCCCATTGAGAAGCCAGCACCTTTTTGATAAACAGGGAAGTAAATACGGCTTCCTGCAGCAAGGTCTTTAATGTCTGTGTTACCCCCATGTTCACGTGGAGGAACTGTGCGTGCAGCTTCAGCCGCCATACGATCAAATTCGGGACCTTTTACACCACGCAGAACGGCTGTACGTGGATCAGGAGGGTTTGCTTGACCTTTAGGAACGAGCAATGCTTCACGGCGATTCCATTCTTTCAGTAAATCATGTGATGGTAGAGTTCCCATCAAGCCAGGATGTTTTAATCCTGCAATACGTACACCAGGGATATGACGTGAAGTTGCAAATAAACCTTTCAAATCCCAAATGGCTTTATCTGCTTCTGGGAAATAGTCCGCCAAGAAGCCACCACCATTTTCCTTGGCAAAAACACCCGAAAAACCCACATCAGAAATCGGTTGAATGTCTAGTAGATCAATGACCAACAAATCACCTGGTTCTGCACCTTCAACATAGAATGGACCTGTTAAAGGATGAGCACGTGTTAAATCCACATTTTTAACATCAGAAATATCGTCAGTATCTTTAATTTGTGCGTCAAGGAAATCCAAACTTTCAATCAGAATCTCTTCACCAGGTTTTACTGATGTCAGAAAAGGTAAGTCTGGGTGCCAACGGTTGTGACCAATTTCGGCTTGCTCCGCAAGTGGAACTCCTGGTTTGATTTTAATATGTTGCATAATGTATCCCCTGTATTGAGGTCAAATAAAGTTTAGGTCTCAGTGTTGTTGTGATGCTTCGTGTATCAGTAACGGATCAAGTTGTTTCACTGCAGGCTCAATCATCTGAATTTGAAGCTTCGTATTGTCGTAATCGATGATGAATTCACTAATGTGCTTGTTGTTTAGAAAAGCTTTCGCGAGTGCAGGTTCAACTAACACTTTAAAACGACGGCTTAAACCCCGAGCACCAAATCGAACATCATGTCCTGAACTCAGGAATCGAATGGCAGCATCGGTCAAAGCAATGGTTCGACTTTGCTTTTTTAGACGTTGGTTCATTTTGTCAATTTCGAGTTGGACTAAGGTTGCAGCAAAATCAGATTCAACTGGCTGATAATGTAAGATTCGCTCAATTCGATTTAGAAACTCAGGATCAAACTTTTTATCGAGTGCTTTTGTCGTGATTTCACTGTCATCTAATTTCAAATGCTTGGCTAAATTCTGGAGTGGTTTTGGTAATTGACTGAGTTGTTTCTGACGCTTTTGAGCATCTTTGGCACCTACATTACTGGTCATAAAAATCATGCAGTTTTTAAAGTCTAAAACCTTTGTACCCGCAGTTAATTTTAAAGTTCCTGTTTCAAGCACATTGAGTAGCCCTCGAATGACTTCAGTACTGGCTTTTTCAATTTCATCAAAGAGAACAATGCCAGGTTTGGAGAAACTCCCTTGAATCAGGGCTTCATCGAATAAAGTATTTCCTTCTTTAGAGCCGACATAGCCTGGTGGGGCACCTGTCAGGGCGGCTGCATAATGCTCTTGTGCCAATGTATTCATATCAATTCGGCAGAATGCATCAGCTTTACCGTGTATCGCTTCAGCAATGAGGCGGACTGTTTCCGTTTTTCCTACACCGGTAGGACCTAACATCAGTGTGACACTTAAAGGACGATGAGCTGCGTTAAAATCTGCTTTCACTGTGGTGAGCATATTTTCAATTTCATCAAGTGCGGCTTCTTGTCCAATAATATGTTCACGTAGATGGGTCATCACGGCATCTGGTTCAAAACTGAATCGGGAAGTACGTGCTATACATTCCTTGCTTTGCATGTCATAGCGTTGTTTTGCCAAACTTTCCTGATTGGCATGTATACGGTCACTGGCAAATGTCATGTTCGAAACCTCCTGAAATCAAGTCGGACGAAGCTTCTTTAAGAAGCTTCTTTCTCTAACCCTTCGTGAGGTAAGTTGCCAATTGGGCACTCTGCAACGCCAATGGTTGAACGCGTAAACTGCTCAACATTTTCCTGTGCTTTTTGTGCGTCTAAGACCCATGTTTTGTAGAAGTCGAATGGACAATCGGCAACCCCTTTATCACCATCACCATTGTTGTATACGCCTGTGTAACCACGGTGTAGCAGCTTGAACAAGTGGTTTTGTGATTGATCGTATTTACGTGCATCACGTATTTCTGTGAGTGATAACTGTGCGTATTGGATACCATTTTCTTCCGTACCACATTCACCTAATGTACGTCCGTCAAAGCCGACCACTGCCGAATGTCCAAAGTAGGTATATACCCCATCAAAACCAGTACAATTGGCAACAGCCACATAAACGTTATTTGCCCATGCCATACATTTGGCCATATTGATTTGCTGTTCATCAGCCGGGTACATATAACCTTGGCATCGCACCACAAGTTCAGCACCTTTCATCGCACAGTCGCGCCAAATTTCAGGGTAATTGCCGTCGTCACAGATAATGAGTGACATCTTGATGCCTTTAGGGCCCTCTGTCACATAAGTCGTATCTCCAGGGCACCAGCCTTCAATTGGGCACCATGGAATAATCTTGCGATATTTTTGAACGATTTCACCTTTGTTATTGATGAGCACTAAGGTGTTATATGGCACTTTATGCGGGTGTTCTTCGTGCTGTTCTCCAGTAATTGAGAAGACGCCCCAAACATTTGCTTCAATACAAGCTTGAGAGAAAATTGCCGTTTCATCACCTGGGATTGTGGCTGCAGTTGCCATCATTTCATCATGATCATACATAATGCCCATGGTGCTGTATTCAGGGAAAACAATGAGATCCATGCCTGGAATACCTTGTTTAATCCCTTTCAACATTTCAGCAATTTTTTTTGCATTCTCAAGTACTTCTGCTTTGGTGTGCAGGCGTGGAATTTTATAGTTCACTACTGCTACACCTACTGTATTTGGACTACTTGAGATATCACCGTGACGCATTCAACTTACTCCCCATATCTTTAAAATTAAAATCTATGTAAGGAGTTTCGCGTGAAATTGATCGATGCAAAATACGGTGAATTGCGTATATGAAGCGATATTTTGAATGAGTCTTTAGATCGAAATAACAATACCACTCCAACAAATGGTCAAAAAAATCCCCCGAAAAATCGAGGGAGATGCCAAATTAAGAATTGATGAGATGACGTGCTTTAAACTGAAAGATATTTGCTAATGGTTGCTTCATCGACATTCGCTCTGACATCTTCATAAGCAAAACGGCCTTTATCGATGACCAAGAAGCGATCTGCCATCGCCATAGTAAAGCTCAGTACTTGCTCGGAGACCACGATAGTGAGGTCTCGTTGATCGCGAATTTCTTTTAGCGTTTTCGCAATATCTTTAATAATCGAGGGCTGGATTCCCTCGGTAGGTTCATCGAGCAGCAATACTTTGGGATTGGTGGCGAGTGCACGTGCAATTGCCAATTGTTGCTGTTGTCCACCAGATAAATTTCCCCCTTTGCGTTTACGCATATCCCAAAGTACAGGGAAAAGCTCATACAGATCGTCAGGTACTTTGCCATGGGCAGACGCAGGGAGACCTGTTTGAATATTCTCTAGAACAGACATGGTTGAGAAAATCATACGACCTTGAGGAACATAAGCAACACCATTTTCTACACGTTGATACGGGTCAAGCTTTTCTAAGTTTTTACCATCGAGCTTGATTTCGCCTTGAGTATTTTTAATATCACCGATAAGGGTTTTAAACAGTGTGGTTTTTCCCATCCCATTTCGACCCATAATCGCCACAATTTCTTTGGGTTGAATTTTAAGTTCTAGATCATGAATGACTTGGCTTTGTTTATAACCTGAACACAAAGAACTAATTTCTAATAATCCGCTCATAAGGCCTCCTTAGTGTCCGAGATAGACTTCAATGACTTTTGGATCACTTTGCACATCATCCATTTTTCCTGCTGCGAGGATTTTCCCTTGGTGCAATACTGTCACTTTATCTGCAATGGTTTTTACAAACTCCATATCGTGCTCAATCACGAGGACTGAGCGTCCTTTACTGATTTCACGAAGCAGTTGTGCTGTCTGTTCGCGCTCAGAAACACTCATGCCTGCCACAGGTTCATCCAGCATTAACAACTCGGGGTCTTGCATAAGCAACATCCCTATTTCAAGCCATTGTTTTTGTCCATGAGACAATAGGCCTGCGGAGGTGTGTAATAAATCAGTGAGGAAAATTTTTGAAGCGACTTCTTGGATACGCTCTTCGACATCTTTGGTTCGCTTAAAGAACAAAGCCCCAAACACATTACGACCACGTGGGAAAGACATTTCGAGGTTGTCATAGACTGAAAGGTTTTCGTAAATATTGGGATTTTGAAATTTACGACCGACACCTTTACGAACGATTTCGAACTCTTTGAGCTTAGTCAGTTCAATATCATTAAATTTGATCGTGCCAGAAGTTGCTTTAGTTTTACCGCAAATCAAATCCAATACTGTTGTTTTACCTGCACCATTAGGGCCGATCACCACGTGAACTTCGTTTTTATCGAGATAGAAGTTGAGATCGCTGACGGCTTTAAAGCCGTCAAACGAGACTGTGAGGTCTTCAATTACAAGTACAGGTTTTGCCATTTCTACGCCGACTTTACTCATTTCACACCTCCTTCTACTTCAACATTGCTATCTTTATTGGACTCCGTGGGTTGATGGGGGGTAGGCGAAGCCGTTGTTTTTTTATCTTTGAAGATAAGTGGGCGAACATATTTTTCATATAAGCCAGCTAAACCATTCGGTAAGAACATCACAACGCCTATGAACAATGCACCAAGGAAGTACAACCATACTTCAGGGAATGCTTCAGAGAAGTAAGTTTTACCGAGGTTAACTAAAACTGCACCATATACAGCTCCAATCAGTGATAAGCGTCCGCCTATTGCAGCCAAGATCACCATTTCAATAGATGGGACGATGCCAATAATCGTTGGAGACATGAAGCCGACTTGCAGCGTAAACATTGCCCCACCGACGGAAGAAACGACTGCCGCAAAGCAGAAGATAAAGACTTTGTACATTGAAACGTCATAGCCAGAAAAACGTACACGTTCTTCTTTTTCACGCATTGCAGAAAGTAAGCGACCTAACTTTGAGCTGAGAACAAAGCGACTGATCATGATGACTGCGATGAGTAATAATGCATTGATGTAATACAGAACGTACTTTGCCTCATCCGTACGGATGTCCCAGCCATGTAATGTCTTGAGATCAGTAATACCGTTGATACCACCAGTAAAGCCTTGTTGACCAATAATCAAAATTGTCAAAATCGCCACAATCGCTTGCATGATGATAGAGAAATACACGTCTCCTACACGACGAGTAAACATTGCAAAACCAATAATAAAAGCCAATAAAATTGGAATAATTACAATCGTGAATAGGGTAAATGTGAAACTATGGAACGGTTCCCAGAACATTGGTAAACTGGTAATTTGGTTCCAGTCCATAAAATCAGGAATACCGGGTGTGGTTTGAGCTGCTGTGGATTGCATGTCAGAAGCTTCGAGCTTGAGGAACATGGCCATACAGTAGCCACCGATCCCAAAGAAAATACCCTGACCTAAACTCAAAATGCCGCCGTAACCCCAGCACAGCACTAAACCAATCGCGACAAAGGCAAACGTAAGATATTTACCCATTAAATTGAGACGGAAAACATCTAAAAACATGGGCATTACAAATAGGATCAGTACTGCCAATATAGCCAGTCCAATCGCACCTTCTTTACCGCCTAACAAGGCATTCATTGGATTACTCATATCAATCTCTCCTGAATACCTATTTACGAATTTTGATTGAGAACAAACCTTGAGGACGTAACATCAAAATGATGATGACCGTCGCTAAGGTAATGACTTTGGCAACAGAGCCTGACAGGAAGAACTCTAGGATTGATTGGGCTTGTGCAATACTGAAAGCCGAAGCGATAGTGCCTAATAGACTTGCAGCTCCACCAAACACCACAACCAAGAACGTGTCTACGATATAGAGAGAGCCTGCAGTTGGACCAGTTGAGCCAATTGTCGTAAACGCCGCACCAGCAATACCGGCCAAACCACAACCTAATGCGAATGTTAGACTGTCCACACGCTTTGTATTAATACCAACGGCACCACTCATGAAACGGTTTTGGTTTGTCGCACGAAGCTGTAAGCCCCAGCGAGAACGATAGATGAGGAAATAGACGAAAGCGGTCACGGTGAGTGTGACACCGACAAGGAATAAGCCATTAATAGGAATATCAATCGTCTCTGTCGGTTGATAAGAGCCCATAAGCCAATCAGGTAGTGTTGGACTCACTTCTTTGGGACCAAATGTAGAGCGAAACACTTGTTGCATGATTAAGCTCAAGCCCCAAGTTGCAAGCAAAGTATCGAGTGGCCGCTGATAAAGCCGACTAATCATGAGCCGTTCGACCATATAGCCGATAATGCTTGCTGTCAAAAAAGCTGCCACAATCGCTACAATAAAATAATAAGGAAGCAACTGAGGAAAATAGCTTTCAGTCAGGGTTGAAATGACAAATGTGGTATACGCGCCTATTGTGAGGAATTCACCATGTGCCATATTGATGACACCCATTTGCCCAAAAATAATTGCAAGGCCCAGTGCCATTAACAACAGCACACAGAA
This sequence comes from Acinetobacter sp. ANC_7634, assembly GCF_056779875.1. Taxonomy (NCBI): domain Bacteria; kingdom Pseudomonadati; phylum Pseudomonadota; class Gammaproteobacteria; order Moraxellales; family Moraxellaceae; genus Acinetobacter; species Acinetobacter sp. ANC_7634. Next base: position 99,483 of record NZ_JBWYIT010000002.1, read on the forward strand.
AACAGAAAGACCATTAAAGCCTTGCATCGCAAATATTGCACCGAAGTCAGCTAAAGATAAATCCATCGCCTCATCCTCCAAGCTTTAAATAATAGGTTTGAAATGAAAAGATCAGGAGAGGGCTCTCCTGATCATGTGCTGTCGATTAGTAGCCTTTAGGGAATGGATTAGGCTTGATTAAACCTTTTGATTCGTAGACCACTTTGAATTGACCATTGGTTTGCACTTGTGCAATACGTGATTTGCTCCATAAATGATGATTGGCATCAATTTTCACGTAACCTTCAGGCGCATTTTTCATTTCGATCCCTGGAGAGGCTTTGGTCACTTTCGCAACATCAAAACTACCAGCTTTTTCAACTGCGGCTTTCCATAGCCACGGACCAAGATAAGCGGCTTGAGTCACATCACCAATTACTGCTTTAGGACCGTATTTCGCTTTAAATGCTTTTACGAAAGCTGCATTACTTGGATTATTTAGACTTTGGAAATATTTCATTGAAGAGTAGAAGCCCTTCATATTCTCGCCACCAATACCCAGTAATTCATCTTCTGTCACAGAGAAGGTGAGCAGTGTTTGCTTATCGCCAGTCACGCCTGCAGCTTTCATTTGCTTGTAGAATGAAACGTTTGATCCACCTACCACGGCAGCGACAATTGCATCTGGTTTACGAAGTTTGGTTTTGTTAATTAAAGAACCAAATTGCGTATGGCCAAGCGGGTAGTATTCTTCACCGACGACTTTACCTTTCAACACTTTTTCAATGTGTGTACGGGCAATTTTCATGGTGGTACGTGGCCAAATATAGTCAGAACCGATTAAATAGAATGTTTTGGCTTTTTTCTCACGTGCAAGCCAATTCAGAGACTCAAGTACCTGTTGTGTAGCTTCTTGACCGGTATAAATCACATTTTTAGATTGTTCTAGACCTTCATAGAATGTTGGGTAATACAGAAGTGAATTATTTCGTTCAATAATAGGTAATACGGCTTTACGAGAAGCTGAAGTCCAGCAACCAAAAATTGCTGCAACACGATCCTTTTCAGTTAATTTTCGGGCTTTCTCAGCGAAAGTTGGCCAGTCAGATGCACCATCTTCTTGAACAATTTTAATCTGACGACCTAATACACCACCTTGTTTGTTGATCTGCTCAATGGCTAAGCGTTCTGCTTGGATGGCCCCTGTTTCAGAGATTGCCATCGTTCCTGTCGCTGAATGAAGCTGACCGACATAGACGAATTTATCATTTACGTTAAGTTTGGTTGTATTTACTTTTGCTGTCGCTGGAGCACTCGCAGTGGTCAAGACAGGTGCCAGTAAAAAAGGAACAGCGAGTAGTCCTGCGAGTAAGCCAGATGTTTTAACTTTAGATTTTAAGGTCATTGGTGTTCCCCTGATGAAGTGGATAAGGCCATTGCGCGGTTTATTGTTTGCGCTTGCTATGGACTTAAGCCTAAGGGGTGTTAAAAAATGAGCATATACGTCACTTTACGTATATCGATGTTCCTCAAAATGTTTTTTGATGAAAGTTACGCTGGGCATAGATTTTGCTAACTGTAAGGGTCTATTTAAATTGCCCAGCTTTATGGTTTCATCTAGCAATACTCCTCAAGCACCGCAACGGGTGATTCATACACGCCGTAAATACAATACTTGGGTGGTTGATGAGAGTATTGAAGACTATGCACTACGCTACGCACCGAGGTCAGTAAGACGGTGGTCCCTTTGGACGGTGACCAATACAGCGCTTGCAGCAGTCAGTTTTCTAGCGATGGAAGCGCTTGGTGCAACCATGTTATGGCAATACGGCTTTAGCAATGCATTCTGGGCCTTAGTGGTCGTTTCAATCATTATCTTTTTGACCAGTTGGCCTATTGGATATTACGCGGCCAAATACAATGTTGATATTGACCTACTTACGCGGGGCGCAGGCTTTGGCTATATCGGCTCATCTATAACTTCAGTCATTTACGCCAGTTTTACTTTCATCTTCTTTGCTTTTGAAGCCGCTATCATGGCTTTGGCGCTTGAGCTTGGTTTAGGTGTGCCGCTGAGTCTAGGTTATTTAATTTCTGCGCTTATTATTCTGCCCCTAGTGATCAAAGGCATAGGGTTTATTAATAAAGTACAAGCGTTTACCCAACCATTATGGATTTTTTTATTATTACTACCATGGTGCTTTGTTTTGGTGAAGCATCCGACTCTGCTCTCTGAAGTTGCCCTAATAGAAGGCGCGCAAAGTCAAAGTGCAGGATTCAATTTGGCTTTTTTTGGCGCATCTTGCACTGTTTTGTTTGCGCTGATTACGCAGATTGGTGAACAAGCTGATTATTTAAGATTTTTGCCAGACAAAAAACATGCTCAAAAGACATGGAACTGGGCGGTATTTTTAGGCGGTCCTGCATGGATATTGGTGGGATTCATTAAAATTTTTATGGGAATGATTTTAATGGTTCTCGCCCTTAAATTTATGGTGCCGAATCATGAATTAAGCAATCCGAATTATCTATATTGGATCGCCTACCAACAAGTGATTGAGCATTCTGGTGCTGCATTATTTCTTACAGTCATGTTTGTGTGTATCGCACAGTTAAAGATCAACGTAACCAACGCTTATGCTGGCTCATTGGCGTGGTCTAATTTCTTTGCACGCTTAACACACAGTCATCCCGGACGTGTGGTTTGGTTAGTGTTCAATATTTTTATTGCGCTATTGTTGATGGAGCTAGGCGTCATCCATGCGGTGGAGCGTGTATTGGGGCTTTATAGTAATGTCGCCTTGGCATGGGTGGGAGCCATCGTTGCTGATCTCATCATTTGTAAGCCATTGGGGCTGAGCCCGAAAGGAATTGAGTTTAGGCGTGCCTATCTCTATGACATTAATCCAGTCGGTGTTGGCAGTTTATGTATTGCATCCTTGTTGTCGATTTTATGCTACTGGGGATTATTTGGTGATATCGCAAAATCCTTAGCAGGATTTATTGCTTTAGGTTCAGCTATCGTCTGTGTCCCAATGCTTGCTTATTTTACTCGTGGCAAATACTACATCGCACGTCATGAAGATAAATCATTAAAACCAATAGAGACACAACGATGTGTGGTTTGTGAGCATGATTATGAAATGGCTGACATGGCGACTTGTCCTGCTTATAACAATATTATTTGTTCTTTATGCTGTACCTTAGAAGCTCGTTGCCATGATTTATGTAAGCCTCATGCACGGTGGTCTGCACAACTTAAGCATTTTGCAGTTTGGTTTCTACCGCGCCAATGGTTGAGATACATCAATACTAGATTGAGTCTTTATATTTTGATGATCTTTGTTCTGAGTGTGGTATTGGCAGTCAGTTTAAGTCTGGTTTATTTACAAGAACTGAGTAAATTCGGCACAGTATTTGGATCAACTCAACAGCATGAGTTGCTGATGCTATTTGTGAAAATTTATGCCGTATTATTTTTACTGTTATGTGTTGCAGCATGGTGGTTGGTACTCAATGATGAAAGTCGCCGACAAGCTCAGCTTGAAAGTAATATGCAAACACAACTGCTCATGGACGAAATTGAAGCGCATAAAATTACAGATCGGCAATTACAAGATGCACGAACTCAAGCTGAAAAAGCCAATGAGGCCAAAAGTCGTTATGTTGTTGGGATTAGTCATGAACTGAGAACACCTCTAAATAGTATTTTAGGATATAGCCAATTACTCAATAAACAAGAACAACTCTCTGAACAAGGAAAAGCTGCGCTGGGCGTGATTCGTCGTAGTGGGCAGCATTTAACGTCCTTGATTGATGGTTTACTTGATCTTGCAAGGATTGAAACAGGTAAAATTTCTTTAGAAATGTCGAATATTGAATTTCCGAAGTTTCTCCAACAAATCGTGAATATGTTTGAGCCACAATTCCAACAAAAACAACTGAAATTTACGGTCGAAATTAGTGAAAAAATACCACAATACGTACGTATAGATAAAAAAAGACTTGAACAGATCCTTATCAATTTAATGGGAAATGCTTTGAAATTTACGCTCGAAGGAGAGGTGAAATTTCGAGTGGATTATCGCTTTCAGACGGCATATTTTGAAATTCATGATACGGGATGCGGAATTGCTGAAGCAGATCTAGAGCGAATATTCCAGCCTTTTGAGCGCGGACAAAATGTCGTACAAGGTAGCTTTGCTGGAACAGGTTTGGGTTTACCAATTGTTAAACTATTGGTGGATATTCTCGGTGGGGAGTTAAAGGTCAGCAGTACGTTAAAAAACGGTTCTATTTTTAAAATAAAACTATATTTACCTTCAAAGTCGGTCATTCATCCGATTGCTGATGTCGCATCGAATACAGTATCTGGCTATACGGGACATCGCCGTAAAATATTGGTCGTAGACAATGAAGCAACTGATCGTGGACTAGTTTTAAATTTCCTTAAACCTCTCGGCTTTATTCTTGAAGAAGCAGAATCGGGATTGCAATGTCTAAGAAAAGTCCCTGAATTTCGACCAGATTTAATTTTAATGGATTTGAGTATGCCTTTGATGGGAGGGTGGGAAACTGCGAAATTATTGAGAAATAATAAAATGACCAATGTTCCCATCATCATTATTTCCGCAGATGCCAATGAACGAATGCAGAACCCTGAAACCGATGTATTGAATGAAGACTTTCTGGTCAAACCAGTGGACTTAAATCTGCTACTGAACAAAATTGGAGATAAATTAGGCTTGAACTGGGTTCATCAGAATGAGCCAACTCAAGTCGCAGAAGAACCTCAAAAACAGGTTGAACCCTTACACTATGATAGTAACGCTTTATCTGTCAGCGTGATTGATGAGGATGATGTAGCACCAGAACAAGCGCTAATCAAACTAGAAGATTATTTGAGTATTGGTTATATCCGTGGAGCCAAAGAGATCCTCGAAATTTGCAAGAAACGTAATGTCTGTGATCCTTCTATATGGCAACACATAGAATTTGATATTCAACGCTTCGATACCCAACGTGCATTACAACGATTACACGAGCACCTATCTGATATCAGATCTGATTTGGAAGGGAGTTAAGCTATGTTAGAAAGCATTTTAATTGTGGATGATATTCCTGAAAATCTAAGTTTATTACATGAGAGTCTTGATCAAGCAGGCTATCAGGTCTTAGTTGCTACCAATGGTTTTACTGCTATTGAAATTGCGCACCGTTCACAGCCAGATATGATTTTATTGGATGGGAGTATGCCTGAGATTGATGGTTTTGAAACCTGTATCCAGCTTAAAGCGAGTCCAATGACTGAGCACATCCCTGTCATATTTATGACGGGTTTGACGGAAACCGAACATATTGTAAAAGGCTTTCAAGTCGGGGGCGTAGATTATGTGACAAAGCCACTGAATATCGATGAAGTACAAGCACGTGTCAAAACGCATTTACTGCAAGCCCGTTTAATGCACCAACAGAAACAAATGCTCGATGCAACAGGCAGTGCAATTTTGTCGATGAATATGGATGGGGAAATTATTTGGCAGACACCTGTAGTGCAAGGTTTATTAACGCAACATGGAATTGATATTACTCATTTTAGAAAGAGTATAAATCATTGGTTAAAAGCACTTTTCCAGCAATCGTATCAAGAAGAAATGTTACATGGTCAATATGGTCATGGGCATCAGCAATTACAATTAAATTTATTGACCAAGCTGAAAGAAGGACAATTACCTAAACATGTTTTGGTTCAGATCAAAGAGCAAACACACATGCCAAGTGTTGAAGAGATCGCTCAAGCTTGTCCGAATTTAACACCACGTGAAGCTGAAGTTATGCATTGGGTAACGCTTGGCAAAACCAACCGAGATATTGCAGAAATTTTGGAGTTGAGTCCACGCACCGTCAATAAACATTTAGAGCACGTTTTTGAGAAGCTGTTTGTGGAAACGAGAACTGCTGCGGTGTTACATGTGATGTCAGCTTGTCAAAATCAAGCAGTCGTATAGAACTCATCGTTTCTAGCAAAATCTTTAAATCGCTATACCAGCTGATAGTGATCTTTCACTATCCCTTCATTAACCTCTTTTTATCCTAAGATAAAAAGAGTAAATAAAATGAGTATGATCAATTCACTTCAAATCATAGACCAAATGTTTGAGGCATTTAGGTCTCAAGATTTACAGGCTGCTGTTGCAACAGTAACTGAGGATACGGTATGGATTCACCATGGCTCACAAAAACTGCCTTCAATTCGATTTGAAGGAAAAACGGGTGTAGAACAGTTCTTCAATACCAATTTCACAACCATGCATGTCGCATACTTTGATATTTTACGTATGGTCAAAGAAGGTAACAAAGTGGTGGTTTTTGGACGCGAAAAATTTACGATTGATGGTCAAGATGGTGAATTTGAGCAAAAATGGGTACAAGAGTACACCATTGAAAATGGACTAATTTCAAGAATGGAAGAATATGCGACATCGGTGAATGACAATGATTACCTGGTTGTAAAATAATAGTCAAAGATGGACATAAAATTAGATGGTCTCATGATCTGCATAACTGAGATGCATAAGCACCAGATTCAATGTGATATTTCAATTTGATCAAACTGAAACACATCACAATTATTCCCAGCACCAATCCGATCCACCACCGCAAAATCACTCGGGCTTTCCAATGTTAAAAGTGGATGATGCCAAGTCCCCGCCCGATAGTTCACACCTTGAGAGCCATTGGTTATAAAAGCTTGTAGGTTTGAAATATCGGGCTGATCCGCATTTAAGTTTGGTGCAACCACTACTAAAAACTTTTGTCCCTGCATCGGGATGAAAGCTTGTGATCCATGAGGATGACGTTCAAGCATTGAAATTTTGAACGGAATATTGGTACTTTGAATATTTCGAAAAATACTAATCCCGGCTTTGGCATCGCCAATAATTTCAGTGGTCACTAAAGCATGATAGCGCTCTGTATGCGCATCGTTAATATGAAAATAATCATTTCCTTGGCAAGCAATGACGTCACCAAAAGGTGCAAAATTTTCGGAGGTTAAAGGTTGTAGGGTAATGGTATGCTTCATAAAAATTCGCTAAAAAGATACTGCATTTTCAATTTAGAATTGAGTCGAAAATGCAGTCAAAATAAGATCGCTTTAAAAGTAACAAATGCTCAACTAAGGATTCACTTTACCCCAGAGGCGTATACGGCTAATCCCTCCATCAGGAATCATATTCACCCGAATATGAGAAATTTTTTCATGTCCCAACACTTCATTTACAAAGTTATGAATGTGATCCATTTGCATCGGTTGAGGTGCGAGTAAAAAAGGCCAATACATACTTTGTGGAATCAATTGAGGATCCGTTGCATCTTCTATATAAATGGCTTGAATGGACACTTCAGCAGGATAATTTCCTTTAAAGTGGGCTGTATCAATCTCGATCTTTTCAATGTGACCAGCTTGCCCTAAAGCTAAAATACACCAGTCGAAACCGGGTGCACGACGGCGTGCGGTTTCCCAACCATCACCCATATTAACCCCACGTCCTGGATTGATCAGATTACGTGGATGTCCGAAGTGTGCATCACTATAGGCAATAACACGTCCACCATTTTCAAGTGCAAGCAGGTCGAGGGTTTGGCTTTGATCTTGGATTTTAACGCTGACTTCACCATATACGCGGAATCGTGCGATACCCCCATCTGGAAAAATATTTAAACGAAGATGGGTAAAGATCTGATTCATTGAAACTTCAAAGACATGGTGCTGACTTGGTCCCAATATACTATTTGGTAAAATTTGGTGCCATTCAGCATCATCCAAGTTTTCATTTGGTGCATAACACCCTTCTACTGAAGCAGAAGCGGGATAATTACCACTAAAAAAAGTAGTATCAATATCGAGTGCTTTAATTTTACCTGCAACACCTAACTGAACAATCGCCCAATCATAACCACTGTGACGCTTACGACGGGTTTCCCATCCATCCATCCACTTGCCATGATCATCAAATTTACCTTCTACAAAGATAGGCGCATCAAACTGAAGCATACGTTGAGCTTCAGCAAAAAAATCATCAGAACATGTTGTGACTTTTGCACCAATTCGGGCATCTGCAAGGTTAGTAAGTTGCTGTAAATGAGTAGGGATTTCAAATTCCGGTGCCAATAGTGTTGCCATGTCATCTTCCATTATTACTTTAAAACTTGATTCTTATCAAAAGAATGCATTCTTAGAATCATAATGCGTTGTTATGTCGCATCTGCTTAAGGGCTTTAAAAAGAATGCACAGCATGTGCCAACCTTGCACTTATGTAGCGCTATATTGGTGGAAATGGCACGTTTTTCGCTTTAAGCAGTGGGTTAAAGCAAAAAAAATTGTGGAAGTAAAAATGAATATCACCATTATTGGTGCCGGAATGGCAGGATTAACGACCGGAATTGCGCTGAAAAAATTTGGTCATCAAGTTTCAATATATGAACAAACTGAAAAAATTTTACCCGTGGGTGCTGCGATTTCATTGTGGTCAAATGGTGTGAAATGTTTGAACTATCTAGGACTCACGGATCAAGTCGCTCAACTTGGTGGGAAAATGGATCACCTTGCTTATGTCGATGGGCTCACGGGTGATGTCATGACGCAATTTAGTTTATATCCATTGATTGAAGAAGTCGGGCAGCGACCTTATCCAGTTTCTCGCGCTGAATTACAAAATATGTTAATGGATGAGTTTGGACGTGAAGATATTCATCTTGCAAAAAAAATGATCGGACTTGAGGATCAAGGTGATGACGTCAAAATCCATTTTGCTGACGGAACACAAATAACCACGGATTTATTGGTCGGCGCGGATGGCACTCATTCGATCACGCGTGCCTATGTTTTAGGTGAGCAAGTTGAGCGTCGTTATGCCGGTTATGTGAATTGGAATGGGTTGGTCGAAATTTCTGAGTCGCTGGCACCTGCTGATCAGTGGACCACCTTTGTGGGAGAAGGGAAGCGAGCTTCTTTAATGCCAGTCGCAGGTAATCGTTTTTATTTCTTCTTTGATGTACCACTTGAATTAGGTTTGGAAAATAATCGTAATCAATATAAAAAATTATTGAAACAATATTTTGACGGTTGGTGTCCGCAAGTACAAACTTTGATTGATGCTATTGATGAACAGCGAACCAATCGTGTTGAAATCCATGATATAGAACCATTTGCAGATTTCTATAAAGGGCGAGTTGTGATTGTTGGCGATGCAGCACATAGTACAACACCTGATATTGGGCAGGGCGGTTGCCAAGCGATGGAAGATGCCATTTATTTGGCTCGGGCATTACAGATTAATACACTGGGAATTCAGGATGCTTTAAGACGTTATCAAAACAAACGTAATGAACGCACTGCTGAAATGGTATTGAGAGCGCGTAAACGTTGTGATGTGACGCATATGAAAGACGAATCGATTACTCGTGAATGGTATGAGGACTTAAGAAAAGAACAAGGACCTCATATTATGAAAGGTATTATCAGTAATATTGTTGGAAATCCTTTGGATTAAAAAATTTTAACTAAAAGGGCTAAATGCCCTTTTTAAGTATTTAGATTCAGTTGGAATAAGACGAGATTGCGCCAAGATCCAAATTTTTGTCCGACTTCAGGTAAATAGCCTGTTTGTTTAAATCCAAAGTATTCATGTAATTTGATGGATGCAAAATTTTCATGATCTATAGCAGCGATCATGACATGAATTTTATGTTGGCTTGCGTATTGAATTAAATGTTGGAGTAAAGCTTTGCCTAAACCCAAACGTGTAAAATTGGGATGAATATACACAGAGTGTTCGACAGTTTGTCTAAAACCACTGATCGCTCTAAATGTACTGTATTCAGCATAACCTGCAATTTGTTGGGTGAGTTCGTTTTCAACCACAAAAATAGGGAAATGATCTATTAGATGCTGACGATACCAATTCTGATAATAATAAATGTCTTGATCTTGCTCATTCCATGTTGCAAAACCATTCAGAATTTCATCGTTGTAAATATCTTGGATTTGAGTTAAATCCTGTTCAGTTGCGAAACGAATTTTAAAAGACATTTTTTATTCTAATCGTCAGTATTTATAACTTTATTTTGATTATTGAGCATAAAAAAAGCAAGACACTAGTCTTGCTTTTTTATTATAAATATCAATTAGAAATGATATTTAACCAATGCGCTTACATCGTTTTGGTCTTGACCTTTTTGACCGAATTTATTGTTCCAAACAGAGTGTTCAACACCTACATACAATTTGGTTTTTGGAGAGATATGTTTACCAACATTCCATTTATATTGGCTTGTCCAGTTCAATTCACTCGCATGACCAGGACCTTCATTTGTAGACCAATCAAGGAATGCATCTGCCAAGAATTCTTCATTGCCTAGCTTGAATGGAACAGCGTAAGTGATCGTCATTTGGTAGTCATCTTCAGTCAAGTCATTGTCAACTCGATAGAAGTTAATATTTGCATATTGCGTGTAAGGAATATCTAAAGCAAAGCCTACGCCATACAAGAAGTTATTGAACTCAGTATTGTTGTTATAACCAGCGTTGTGTTCCCAAGTCGTTGCAATCAATACATCTTTGATTGGACCAGCGCTTAGTTTTTGGCCAGAAACTTCACTTAAACTTAATCGTGGAGCTAATTCAAGGTAAGTTGAATCGCCATCTTTTCCGCCCCATTGTTGATCGACGAAAAAGAAAACATCCGAGTACTTAAGCTTTGCAGCATATTCAGCAGTGATGGTATAGCGTTCACCTTCTTGTTGAGAGAAAGGGTTTAGGTAGTTATCGCCATAAAGACCAGTTAGGCTGAAATCTTGCCAAACAATTGGACTTGCTTGAGTAAACGCTGCTGTAGAAGCTAATGCGCAAAGTGCTGCGATTTGATTAAGTTTCATAAAAGAATCCCCAGAGAAAGCGGTAACAGAATAACGATTCTTTTGCAAAAATAAAGCCAAAATTGGATGAAAGGAAAAATTAATGCCCACGTATGCAGGCATTGATACAAAGATGGTTTAAATTAATGATGAGAATCAATTATTTGTTTACTTTTAATACTAATTTTCGGTCCAAATAATTTTAAGTGATTAAATAATATATTGAGGATTATCGCCATTAAGCAGGTTGAGCTAATACCCGAATGGAACAAGGTTTGGACCCATTTTGGGAAGTCGGAATAGAATGAATGGTCAATAATGGGTACCATTCCTGCAGCAATGGAAGTCGCGACAATAATTAAGTTTTTCTGATCGTTATAATCAATTTTTGCCAGTGTACGGATACCACTCGCGGCTACTGTACCAAATAAAACAAGGCCAGCCCCCCCAAGTACAGGCACAGGAATCGCTGCAATAAAACGCCCCATCACTGGGAGTAATCCAAGTACGACCAGAATTATCCCGCCAGCAGCGACAACATAGCGACTTTTAATCCCTGTTATTGCAACTAAACCAACGTTTTGCGCAAACGCACTTTGCATAAATGAACCAAAGATCGGTGCTGCTGCACTTGATAACATATCTGCGCGTAGACCATCTGAAATACGTTTTGAATCTACATCCGTACCGATAATTTCACCGACTGCAATAATATCAGCTGTAGTCTCAGTCATAATCACGAGGGTAACAATGATCATGGAAAGTATTGCTGTAAACTCAAAGGTCGGCATACCAAATGCAAAGAAGCTAGGAACCTGCAACCAATGACCTTCCCCAACTTTGCTAAAATCACCAAAGCCAAACATAAATGCTAAGACAGTGCCAAGAATAATTGCCAGTAAAATTGAAAGGCGTCGAATTGTGGCACTGCCAGCCATATTCAATATTATGACGATTGCAAGCGTCGCTAACGCTAAACAAATATTTTCAGCACTTCCCCAATCAGGTGCACTTTTATTGCCGCCCATCATCCAACGCACAGCAACTGGCAGGAGTGATAAGCCTATGATTGTAATTACACAGCCTGTAACAACTGGGGGAAAAAATCGAATAATTTTAGAGAAGTAGGGCGCTAAGAAAAACCCTAAAAGTGATGCCACAATGACGGCACCATAGACTGCCTGTAATCCGCCACCTGTGGTGACAATTGCGACCATTGTGGCTACACCAGCAAAAGAGACACCCTGAACCAAGGGCAATTGTGCACCAATATGTTTAACGCCTATGGTTTGTAAAATTGTCGCTAAGCCACCGACAAATAAAGCAGCAGCGATGAGTAGCCCAATTTCCATACCTGATAAGCCTGCAGCCGTACCAACGATCAGAGGAGGCGCTATAATACCACCATACATGGTTAAAACATGTTGTAAGCCATAAGCAGCACTTTTACCAGTACCAAGATATTCATGTTCGGGTGATTGTTGTTGTTCGTGTGCAGTCATAATAAATCCCTCTATATTTTAAATTTGCGAGTGCTCAGCTGCCACGATAGGTGGAGTAGGCATAAGGGCTAATCAGCAAGGGAATGTGGTAATGTTGGTGAGCGTCGTTTACTGAAAAATGAATGACGGCTTTTGGAAAAAAAGTTGGGATGTTCTGCGCTGAGAAATATGCTTGCGTCATAAATTCGATGCTGTATTCAGCGACATCAATTTGATCGAGTCCAAAATCTGCTGCTGTCACACGTCCATCAGAATTGGTTTTGGCTATCGCTAATAACTCTCCAGACGCAGAAAAAAGCTTAACTTCAACATTACTTGCAGGACGTCCAAGGTGGGTATCTAAAATATGTGAGCTGATCATGCTTGAATTTCCTGTGAGAGGCGCAATAAAGCAATTTCTAAAAGTTGGCGATGGACGATTCTTTTTTCGGTCTCAAAATCGTTTAGTAAGCGGTATTCCAATGCAGTCAGAATCTCTTCACTATTCAAACCAGAAGCTTTAATCAGAAAAATAAAACCGAATTTTTTTTCATAGGCCAAGTTGCCTTTATATAACGCATCTAGAACTTCTTGATCATGTGTGATGCGTGCTTGTTCACGCCTTGAAAAAGTTTGTTCTTGTTCTGATAATTCAAGTTTTGCTTTTCTTTCGCCAATCCTTGGGTGTGTATTTAGGGCTGCTAAAATTTCATCCCATGTCCATGTAATGGCATGTTGTTCAGCATACTTTAATAGTCCTTCTCGTGTGTCAAAAGGACCGTGATGAATGATTTCCTCGCCCCATCGTGGGATATGAACACATTGCAATAAAAATGCTTTCTGATGTTCAACAGATGTTTGATTAAATTCTGAAAGCAACACAATTCAAACCTATACATTGAAACTTTAGGCTTAAATTGCAATAACAATGCCAACGTAGATTTGGTGGAAAAAGTGACTGAAAAAGATCAAAAGAGCACTTTATAAAGCACTCTTTTTCTCATGAATGTGAAATTATGGTGCGAAATGATCGATCCAATGTTGCGCAATATCTCCACGACGACAAATCCAAACATGTTCATGAGATTGAACATAGTCTAAGAACTGTTGTAGTGCCTTGAAGCGTCCTGGGCGTCCTAAAAGACGGCAGTGCATCCCAATAGACATCATTTTTGGTGCAGTTTCCCCTTCGGCATACAAGACATCAAAGGCATCCTTTAGATATTGATAAAATTGTTCACCATGATTGAAGCCACCTGCTGAACTAAACTTCATGTCGTTGGTGTCCAGAGTATAAGGAATAATTAAATGCGGATGCTGCTCGCCATTGGGATGGGTGAGCTGTGTCCAAAAAGGTAAATCATCGCCGTAATAATCGCAGTCGTATTTGATTTGAGGAAATTCAGTTAAAAGTTGACGTGTGTTAGGACTATCTCGACCTGTGTACCAACCGATTGGGGCTTGTCCGAATAGCGTTTCAAGTACACTAATGGCTTGATCCATATGCTGCCTTTCGGTCTCAATATCCATATTCTGATAATGCAACCAACGTTGACCATGAGATACCACATCGTAATCCGCAGATTTAATTGCTTCGACCACATCTGGATGACGTGCCAAAGCCATTCCCACACCAAAAATAGTCATGGGTAATTGACGTTTCTTGAACTCATTATGAATACGCCAAAAACCGACTCTTGACCCATACTCATACATAGAATCCATTGACATATGCTTAGCATTAAAACTGGCAGCACCAACGATTTCAGATAAAAATTGCTCTGAACCTTGATCACCGTGCTCAATGTGGTTTTCACCACCTTCTTCATAATTTAAGACAAATTGCACTGCGATACGCGCTTGATTAGGCCAATGAGGATGAGGTGGATTCGCCCCATAACCTCTCAAGTCTCTGGAATAAGGTGCATTTTGAATCGAATCAATAAGCGCCTGTCCGCGTAAGTAAGTACTTGTCACAATGAGTAATCCTTTTATTAATTTTTTAAAATACCACTTGCATATTTTTGAGTTAGGCCCGATATTCAAAGTATAAGGACACGGTTCTGCAGACTCAAAAAGTGTTCATCATTCAATGTGGAGGGACGTATTCCAAACAGCAATTGAAGATGTTCGATGCAATTAGATTGCAAGCTACAAACGTGCCAAGATAAAAAGTTTTGCACAAAAATGATTCAGAAGAAGAGTGAGGATGATATTTATGAACATAGAAATCCGTACAGATAAGAATATTCAAAACAGTGAGCGATTAATTGATTATGTACGTGCAGAACTAAATACAGAGTTTCAACGCCATAGTGAAAGAATTACCCATTTTTCGGTTCATTTAAGTGATGAAAATGCCCATAAAGGCGGTGCAGACGATATTCAATGTATGATCGAAGCTCGCCCAGCTGGACTAAAACCAGTTGTGGTCAATCACAGAGGTCATAATATCGACACAGCGATTCATGGTGCGATTGACCGATTAAAGCGTAGTCTTGAACATGTATTCGAGAAAAAAGAGAACCCTCGTGGAGCGCCCATCCAACTGAAAGAAGATGAAGTGGATGTGGAATAGCAAAAAGCCCTTCGGGGCTTTTTTTTTTGAATAAAATTTTGAATGAACAGTTTTGATTTATTTAATTGAATAATGATCTGCATTATTAGGCATAATGTCGTTATAGATAAATAGTAGAGAAAGTAAATGCTAACAGCACATCAACAAGTGTTTTTACAGGCCTTAGAAGAATTAGACCTAGCACAGGTACAGCGCCTGTTAGCAGAAGGTTTAGATCCAAACTTTATCGCAGGAGAGAAAGGCCCTGCGGTTTCTGTGTGGTCAGACACTTTATTTCAATGGTGGGAAGAAATTTGTGAAGCGTATGAGCAAGGAAATGCGCTTTCAACAGAAGAAAAACAACAGAAATTACAAGTACATCTTGATATTCTAGATGCACTGATTGCAGCGAAAGCTAATTTCCATTTATGGGATGCAGAGGAATGTTACGGCCCACTTTGGGATGCTGCGAGCGCTGCTTGTGTACCAGCAGTTCAACGCTTACTTGATCACCAAGTTGATCCTAATACCAAAGATGAAGAGGGGAATACCATTCTGAGTTCAATTAGTGATTTATTTTTCGACTGCGATTTTGATACCATTGATTGGTCACAGGCTTTACCGGAAGAACGTGAGACACTCGAGTTATTACGTAGCCGTGGCGCAAAAATGACGAAAGAATTAAATTAATTTGGGTGCCCCATGACAAAATTAAAACAACTGAGCTTGATACTTTGCTCAACCGCGAGTGTAAGTGCGATGGCTGCAGATTTTGCCTTCGATCGACCTGGTACGAGTTTCAGCACAGGCATTACGCCCGTAGGTCAATTGGCATGGGAGCAGGGACTTCCAACTGCACAGTATGTTGAAAGTACTGAAAATGGTTTTAAAAATAAATCATTGCGACTCAATGCTGATGTCCTGTTGCGTACGGGATTGAGTAAGAATACTGAGCTTCAATTGGGTTGGGATGGCCCAGCGTGGGAGCGGACCCGAATCCAAAATCGAACTGATGACCATGATGGTTTAGGTGATGTTTCTGTTGGGATTAAGCATCACGTTGACTTACAAGATGATCAACTGAAAATGGCAATTTTGGCACAAGCTAAAATCGCAACAGGAAATGATCGTTTTACTTATGTTGATGATATTTATACTTTGGGCTCATCTGTTGAGTATCAATATAACGATACTGTAACGACAGGAATAGGAATGTTCTATTCGGCTCAAAATAGTGACTGGTCGGTGACTGCTGTACCTACTATTAGGTATAAAATCGTGGGTAATTTATCGGGCTATTCTGAAGCAGTATTTACCAAGAAAGAAAGCCAAGAGCGAGAGTATGGACTGGCATCTGGTTTAATCTATGCCTTGAATGATCGTGCGCAGTTAGATGCAAGCATCGGTGTAGACCTAAGTGGATCCGATCGAATTTATCATGGTGGATTTGGTGTCTCATACTTATTCTAAATGAATAAAAAAGGAGTAGCTTACGCTACTCTTTTTTATGTTTACTTCAGTTTTGATTCAATCAGTCTTTATCCAAACGATGGGCAAACTCTGCGATATCGGTCAAAGCTTGCTTTGCTTCATCAAACCAAGCGCTAAACATTTGGAAGTTATGCCACATACCGGTGTATAACTTAAACTCAACATCTACTCCAGCTGCTTTAGCCTTTTCTTCAAATCGCGTAGAGTCGTCTAACAAAATTTCTTTTGAACCCACCTGAACCAATGTCGGTGGCAATCCTTTGAGATCTCCAAAAATTGGGGAAATTTCGGGAATTGAGACATCTACACCTTTAGGAACATAATGATTTATGCCTGCTTCTAAAGCTTCAATTGACAATAAAGCATCATGCTTTTGATTGTAGCGTAGAGATTCACTGGTCAAAGTTAAGTCAAGAAAGGGTGACATTAAAATCAATCCACTTGGAAGAAGTTTTGGATTTTCTTCTTTTAAACGTAAAGCCAGTGCAAGTGCTAAATTGGCACCACAAGAATCGCCAGATAAAATAATATCTTTCGGTTGAGCACCTTGCTCTACCAATAATTGGTACACATCATAGATTGCTTCTCCGAGATCGGGGAAACGTTGTTCAGGTGAAAGAGGGTAATCGATATGTAGCACTTGCATTTGAGTCCGAAGTGCCATTTCAGTCATCAATGCGCGATGTGTATTTAACGATCCTAAAAAGAACGCGCCACCATGAATGTGAAAAATGAGCTGAGTCGTTTCAGGTTGAGGCAAAATTTCTTCGGCACGAATACCTGCGATTCTTAGTTTTCGAATACTGACATCTTTGGACTGTGGAAAAACACGCGTCATCTGCTCTAAGGCAACACGAAGTACGGTGGGGGGAAGATTAAAGCGACTCGGAAAGCGAAGACTCGTTTTTAAAAAAGACTCTGTTATGTATTGTTTCAAAACCGGATTGATCTTCATTGTTTTTCCATATTAATGAAATTATGTTTATTATCAGCACACAGCATTACAATGGTACACTAAATAGTCACATTCAAAAATTGCTTAAATGTTATCAATTTTTAATAATATTAAAGTTAATTCAGCAAGGGAAACAAAAAACAATGAAAAAAATTGCACTAGCGTTAGGATTACTCGCTTCAGCAGTATTTGCAAATGCTGCAGATCCACTCAATGGTACCGTGTGGAATACGATTGATGAGAAAACTAAAAAAGCTAAAGCTTTTGTAAAATTCACTGAACAGCCAAACGGAACATTGAATGCAACCATTCAGAGTGTTGTCACACCGGGTCAAGAAAATTCATGTACGAACTGTGAAGGTCCCTATCACAAGAAATCTTTAAAAGGTTTAACCATTGTGAAGGGTCTTAAAAATGTAGGTGGAACGAATTACGATGGTGGTTCAATCTTAGACCCACAATCTGGAAAAACTTACAAATTGAAGGGTTCATTGAAAGACGGTGGTCAAAAGCTTGAACTTCGTGGTTTCATCGGTGTATCAGCGCTTGGTCGTAACCAAACTTGGGTACGCGTGAACTAATTTAAGATTCATAAAAAAGC
This sequence comes from Acinetobacter sp. ANC_7634, assembly GCF_056779875.1. NCBI lineage: Bacteria > Pseudomonadati > Pseudomonadota > Gammaproteobacteria > Moraxellales > Moraxellaceae > Acinetobacter > Acinetobacter sp. ANC_7634. The sequence goes on from NZ_JBWYIT010000002.1 coordinate 117,465, forward strand.
CGGGTAGTTGCTCGGCTTTTTTTATTTCCTATTTCTTTAATGCTTTTATCGCATTTTCATCAAAACCAATTACATAGCCTGATTCAGTAGTGATCACTGGTCTTTTAATAAGGCTCGTATGTGTAGTCAGTGCTTCAATCAAGCCCTGTTCAGATGCAAGGGCAGTTTGTTGATATTCATCAGACAATTTACGCCAAGTCGTTCCCTTTTTATTGAGGACAAGTTCAGCACCAAGATCATTTAGCCATTTTTGTACTGTTTCAGCATCAATACCTTGTTTCTTATAATCGTGGAACTCATAACTAAGCCCCAACTCATTGAGTAAATCGAATGCTTTCTTCATCGAGTTGCAATTTTTAATACCGTAAACTTTAATCATCTCTAACAGTCTTATTCATTGTGATCAGTCTAGAGCTTAGCAAAATTTACGCAAAAACATAAATGTGATCAGAATATTTTAAATAGGTTTGAAATCTACAGTGTGGCTTTATGGTGGTTATCAATAAAATGGTGGAAAATTTCTTATGTTAAAATTTGTATTGATCTTTTAAATAGAGAAAACCCGCATTAAATCATCCTGATCATGCGGGTCTCAATTCAACGTCCAATGTCTTCATCCTTGGAAAATAAACCGAAATTTATTTTCTTTTCATCCTACGGCTTCCAATCCCTATTGTCATCCTGACATGTCCCTGTGCCGTGCGACAATAATGCACTGAATTAGTCGGAATAAAAATACGTTAACACGACAAGATTTGTGAGCAATTAGCGTACATTTAGTAAACAGTTGTTCACTCAGTTTGCACGACACTAAATTTTATAATCGATAATGACAGGGGCATGATCGCTAAACCACGTTTCTTTATATACCCATGCATTCACAGTACGATCTTTCCAATCTGGTGAGCAAGCTTGATAGTCAATCCGCCAACCCACGTTCTTGGCACGGGCTTGTCCTCGGTTTGACCACCATGAATAAAGTTCTGCTTCTTTACGCACTTCACGGAAGGTATCGACATAGCCTAAATCATCATAAATATGATCGAGCCATGCACGTTCATGTGGTAAACAACCTGAAGCTTTTTGATTGCCTGACCAGTTCTTAATATCAATGCGTTTATGTACGATATTGTAGTCACCGCAAACAATCACAGATTTACCTTCATCACGCCATTGTTTTAAGATCAGCTTATATTCATTTAGAAAGTGATCTTTACGGGCTTGTGCTTCTTCACCAGAAGAACCTGATGGTAAATAGAGTGAGCAAATATGAGCTGTTTTCTCTAAGCCTAGATCAAATTCTGCTGAGATAAAACGACCTTGTGAATCAGCCAATTCAAAACCCAGACCATCGGTAACTGAGATAAACGGCAAACGACTATAGATTGCGGTACCAGCATAGCCAGGACGCTCAGCTGGGAATAGGTGTGTATACCAACCTTCTGGCTTAAATTTATCTGTCCATTGTTCGTGTGTAATACGGGATTCTTGCATGCAAATGACATCGGCATCTGAAGTTGCCATCCAGTCAAAAATTCCTTTTTTTTCTGCAGAACGAAGACCATTTACGTTGATTGATACGACACGTAAAATTTTTTGATCACTAGGATAGCTACTCTTTGGTATCATGCTCGAGTTTAACCTCAATTTAATAAATGGAGCACCTCATGACAGCGCAAGCGGCATTTAATCCACAAGCTTTTATCGAACTGGCATTATCACGTGGTGTGCTTAAATTTGGTGAGTTTACTTTAAAATCAGGTCGTGTGAGTCCTTATTTTTTTAACGCCGGTTTGTTAAATGACGGTGAAGCCTTAACTGGCTTGGCTTCTGGCTATGCAGCAAAGTTAACTGAATGCGAACACGTTGAAGTGATATTTGGCCCTGCATATAAAGGGATTCCATTTGTAGCTGCAACGGCTGTAGCATTGTCACAAAACCACGGTGTAAGTGTACCTTGGGGCTTCAACCGTAAAGAAGCTAAAGATCACGGTGAGGGTGGTGTGCTTGTGGGTGCTTCGGTAGAAGGTAAAAAAGTGTGGATCATTGATGATGTGATCACTGCGGGTACAGCCATTCGTGAAGTTGTGACCATTTTAAAAAATGCAGGCGCGCAAATAGCGGGTGTATTGGTTGCGCTTGACCGTCAAGAAAAAGGTCAGGGTGAATTGTCTGCGATTCAAGAAGTTCAAAAAGAGCTTGAAATTCCTGTGCATGCGCTTATCACAATGAAAGATTTAATGGATTACTTAGATGCTAAAGGCGACAAAGATGCTTTAGCGAAAATGGAAGCGTACCGTGTGAAGTACGGAATCTAAGTCTTATAAAGTTCTACTTAATATTAATGTGAAACATTGCTTAATAAATAAGCGTGGAACTTGAAGAATCTATAAAAAAGCCCAGATCTATAGGTCTGGGTTTTTTATATTGATATAAGTTATTGATTTGTATTTAATAAAAAATCATTTCGCATAAGGTGTATTATGTTAATTTTAGGAAATCTAGATACTCTTTTGATTCACACGCTTTGAAAGCTCTTCTGCACTTTCTACACGTTCAGAGTAACGGTCAGTGAGATATGAGGACTGTCCCCTGGTTAAAAGCGTAAATTTATAAAGTTCTTCCATCACATCGACAATCCTCATGTAATAAGAAGAAGGCTTCATACGACCATCCTCTTCAAACTCTAGAAATGCTTTAGGGACTGAGGACTGATTTGGTATCGTGATCATACGCATCCAACGCCCTAAAATACGTAATTGATTTACAGCATTAAAGGATTGCGAACCTCCACAAACTTGCATTACAGCTAAGGTTTTACCTTGCGTTGCACGGATTGCACCCGCTGCTAATGGAATCCAATCAATTTGAGCTTTCAATATCGAACTCATTGAGCCATGACGCTCAGGAGAGCACCACACCATGCCTTCTGACCATGCTAAGAGTTCATGGAGTTCCTTAACCTTTGGATGTTGCATATCACCATCTTCAGGGAGGGGTAGCCCTTTTGGATGGAAGATTTTCACTTCCGCACCAAAATATTCAAGGATTCGACCAGCTTCCTGAACAGCTAAACGGCTATATGATCTATCACGATTTGAGCCATACAAAAGCAGTATTCTTGGTGGATGCTTAAGGTTCTTTGCCTGAACTTTTTCTAAAGTCGGTTTTTCTAAAAGACTAGGATCAATATTTGGTAGGTTCATTCGACTCATGCCTCTTTAAAAACTTTTTTTCTCAGCCATAGCGAAACTGTCACTAAGGCAATCAATACAGGCACTTCAACAAGCGGTCCAATCACGGTTGTGAAAGCCACAGGTGAAGCTAATCCAAAAGTGGCAATCGCTACAGCAAGTGCTAATTCAAAATTGTTGCCTGCCGCAGTAAAGGAAATAGCAGTTGTTTTAGGATAATCGTTACCCATCCACTTACTCATAAAGAAGCTGATGAAGAACATCGCAACAAAGTAAATTGTCAAAGGAATAGCGATCCTAAGTACATCTAGAGGAAGGCTAACCACTTCACCACCTTTAAGGCTAAACATGGCTATAATCGTGAATAAAAGCGCAATAAGGCTGATTGGGCTAATCTTTGGGATAAATCTAGATTGATACCAATCCACCCCCTTCTGTTTGACTAAAATCAACCGAGTTAAAAATCCAAGTAAGAACGGAATACCTAGATAAATAAGAACAGCATAGGTAATTGTCCAAAAGCTCACATTAATGATTTGTGCTTCTACTCCAAAGAATGGTGGTAAGAAGGTTAAGAATAACCAGGCATAAGTACTAAAGAATAAGATCTGGAAGATACTGTTAAACGCGACTAAGGCAGCGACATATTGATTATCCCCACATGCCAGATCGTTCCAGACGAGGACCATCGCAATACATCGGGCTAAGCCTATGAGAATTAGGCCAGTCATGTATTCAGGATAGGCATGTAAAAAAATGATTGCCAAACCAAACATTAAGCAAGGTGCTATTAGCCAGTTTTGAACGAGAGATAATGTAAGGGTTCGCTTGTCCTCAAAGACTTTAGGCAAAGTCGCATAGTCTACTTTGGCAAGTGGTGGATACATCATCAAAATAAGCCCTATTGCGATAGGGATATTCACTGAATTAATGCTTAATTGATCGAGTACCACAGATGCTTGAGGAAAAAATACACCAATACCTACTCCTAATGCCATGGCAATAAAAATCCATAGCGTTAGATTTCGATCTAAGAATGAGAGCTTTGATCCGGACATTGAATTACTCGCATTGCATAGAGATAGATAAGTTGCTTGCAGGTTTATTCAGTACTTCATCATTTAAGACATTGAGCACTGCATTTACCCATTCTGGTAAATCAGGATTTAATCGGTAATACACCCATTGTCCCTTGCGCTCATCTAGCAAAATTGAGAGGTTACGGAGTAAAGCCAAGTGACGAGAAATTTTGGGTTGGCTCAGTTGTAATATCTCTGTGATTTCACAAACACATACATTTTGTCTTGCTAAAATAATTTTTAAAATATCTAGACGTGTCGGGTCAGATAGGCATTTAAAGAAATCTGCTTGATCCATCATCTACACTCCAATATATGCTATTGCGAATATACGCATATCCATATATAAATGCAATATTACTAAGCTTTGAGTTAATCCAATGTCATCAAAAGTTAAGATCTATCACAACCCTGCTTGCGGAACATCAAGAAATACACTGGCTTTAATTCGAAATACCGGAGAGGAACCTGAAATTATTGAGTATCTTCTCAACCCTCCGAGCAAGAGAGAACTGATTAATTTAATTGAAAAATCAGGTCTTTCTGTACATGAAGCTATTCGTAAAAATGTAGAACCTTTTGAAACTCATAAATTGGATCAGCCACACTGGACAGATGAACAGCTCATTAATTTTATGGTTGAGTATCCAATTTTAATTAACCGTCCATTTGTAGTGACTGAATTAGGTGTAAAACTATGTAGACCATCTGAACTCGTTTTAGATATTTTGTCTGCGCCTCAATTAGGAGCTTTTATCAAAGAGGATGGTCAAATCATCATAGATAAAGATGGTAAGCGGATTAAATAAATCCCCCCATTTAACATAATAGGCGTTATACGAAATTTTAAAAAAAATAGTAAAAAATGGGAGCCTAAGACTCCCATTTTTGATTTCGCATAAGGTGTATTATGTTAATTTTAGAGAAACTACTAAATTATATTGAGTTGTAAATAGTTGAAATTCCGTTAAGATATTTTGGATTAAATTCTATTCCTAGATAGCATTCGTGTTGACTCATCTCTCCAAAAAACTTTGGTTTTGTTTTCTTATGGTTTTTGCCATAGGATGGAGTAGTGTGTCTGTTGCATCAGTAAAGATAATGCATATCAATATGCAAACTGAAATGAGCCAAGATCATTGTTTAGATCAAGCACAGCAAGTCACTCAACATGGTATTAATCACGAAGTACAAACGAATACCGATTGCCATAATCATTTAGCTATTAATCAGAATATAGATCACAAAAAGTGTCAGGAATGTTCTAGCTTATCCTGCCAGACACAGATCTCATGTCTTCATTCTTTGCAAAGCTCGCTAGATCCCCTAGATACCTTCTATTCTATAGATCAGCCTAATTTTTATTACCTCAACCAATATCTAAATGGGTATTGGCAAGAAATTTCACGTCCTCCTAAAACTTAACCAATTTTTTTAAAATTTATTTATTTTTCAAAAATTAAGGTTAAGTTATGTCTCATAAAATTAGTTCGTACCTATTAGCAGGTATTTGTTTTGCATCGTCGCCTTTGGTTTTTGCCGAAGTGCGTGAATATCAGCTTGTTATTGATGAAGCAGTGGTCAGCCCAACTGGAAAGCCTGTAAAGCGCATTACCGTAAATGGTCAATTTCCTGCGCCTTTGCTTGAGTTTGAAGAGGGTGATGAAGCCATCATTCGCGTGAAAAATAATTTAAAAAACCAAGATTCTTCTATTCATTGGCACGGACTGTTGTTGCCGGGCATTATGGATGGTGTACCAGGATTTAATGGTTTTAACGGTATTAAGCCTCAAAGCGAGTATGTTTATAAATTCAAGATTCGCCAAAGCGGGACTTATTGGTATCACGCTCATTCTAAAGGACAGGAACAAGACGGCTTATATGGTTCTTTTGTGATTTATCCAAAAGGTAAAACACCATTGGCAGCACATGAAAAAGCTGAACGTGACTATGTGGTGATGTTGTCAGATTTTCATGAAAAAACCAGTGATCAAATTCAGAAAGATCTTAAAATTTCAGCTGAATATTATCAAGATCAGCGTGAAACCTTGGGTGATGTTTGGAAGCAGGTTAAACGTGATGGTATAAAAGCGACATGGTCTGACCGCAACATGTGGAATCAGATGCGTATGCTAAAAACCGACATGTCGGATGTTACAGGTTATACCTTCCTCATTAATGGCAAAACACCTGAACAAAATTGGACAGGAATGTTTAAACCGAATGAAAAAATTCGCCTACGTTTTGTGAATGCATCTGCGATGTCTTTCTACGATGTCCGTATTCCTAACTTGAAAATGACTGTGGTTAGTGCTGATGGTCAGCCTGTGAAACCCATTTCTGTAGATGAATTCCGTATTGGTACGGCTGAAACTTATGATGTGATTGTGGAGCCAAAAGGTGGACATTATCAAATTGAAGCTGAGTCAATTGACCGTTCAGGTTATGCGATTGGTACGCTACACAATGAACTAAATCCTGTAACACACGGCATTCATATGCCTCAGCCACGTTCACGCTCGCTTTTGACTATGGAAGATATGGGACATGGTGGTGGTGATCATTCAGGAATGGATCATTCGAAAATGAACCATGGCGATATGAAAGGCACGGATCGTTCACAGCATAGCGCAGTAAAACCGCAAAAAAATGATCAAGTGGTTTATGGTTGGGCAAATGCCTCTACACCTGCAGGTAACAAAGCCTTGCAATATAGCGATTTAAAATCGTTAGAGCCGCAAAAAGATACTCGTGAAGCCAGCAGTGAATTGGTCGTGCGTTTGGGCGGTACTATGGAACGTTATATTTGGACCATTAACGGTAAAAAATTTAGTGATGCTGAGCCTTTAAAAGTGAAATATGGCGAGCGTATCCGTATCAAATTTATTAATGACAGTATGATGGCGCACCCGATGCATTTACACGGTATGTTTATGCAGTTGGAGAATGGTCAAGAGTCGGTAGATATGCCGAATAAACACACATTGATTGTACCACCGGGTAAAACAGTGACTGCTTTATTAACTGCGGATGAGTTGGGCGAATGGGCAATCCATTGTCATTTGTTGTATCACATGAGTGCAGGAATGATGAACAAGTTGATCGTGGCAAATGTTAGCGATGAACAAGTGTCTACAACGCCAATTCAAGGTACAAATTCGACTCAAACTCACCAAGTAACTGAGCAAAAAGGAGCTGGACATGCACATCACTAATTTTGTATTTAAAGCGTTTTTTTCTGTTGCGGTATTGAGTTTAACAAGCTTAAGTTTGGCGCACGAAGGGCATCATTCAACTGCTCAGACTGATGGAAAAAATGTACCATCAATGAATCATCAAGCGATGTCTGAGATGGATCATTCACAGCATTCTCCACAAGAGCATGCACAACACATGCAGATGATGGGGAAAATGAACCATGGTCAGATGAATCATGCACAACATCAGGCAACATCTACGGTTAATCATTTACATCATGTACCAGATGCGAATACTCAGCAGAGTTCGCATTATGATCATCGCTCAGAACACGGTGCGCAAATTTATGCGATTACGACGGTGGATAATAAGTGGTTTGTCAATGAAGATGGCACAGGCGGTTTAAAGTCAGAGTTTGAAACCCGTATTGGCACAGATGAAAATAAGGTTTTTATTAAAGTTCATGCCGATAAAGAAGAATCGCATGATGCACATTATGATGCCAAACTTTTATATAGCCGTATGATTTCAGACTTTTGGGATGCACAGATTGGTGCACGTTATCGCAGTGAAAAAGTTGAACTCGATGATCATCGCAAAGACACCGAAGAAAATGTTGATGCAGTGATTGGCTTACATGGTATGGCACCATATTTCTTTGAAACTGATGCTTATCTCTATGCAGGAGAAGACAGTTATGCGGGCTTTAGTCTAGAAACGGAACGTGATTTTCTGATTACCCAAAAGTTGATTATTCAAACTTATTTAGAGTTGGATGCGATCTTTAGTGATGACTCTAAATATGCGAAAAAAACTGGTTTAAGCAGTGCAACCGCAGGGCTTGAAACTCGCTATGAAATCAGTAAAAAGATCATGCCGTATATCGACATTGCCTATGAGTATTCAAAAGGTAATGATGAAACGTCGTGGCAAATAGAATCAAACTCTGAGAAAGGTTGGTTATATGGAGCTGGTGTTAGATTTAGATTTTAATTAATTTAATGATTACTAAATAGCTTTATTTAAATAAAACTCTAGCTTAATGTGGTCGGAAGCAAAATGTTAACTTATTTTGCTCCCTCCCTCCCATTTAACATAATAGAGCTTATGCGAAATTCTTATCTGCATCACACAAATTACATTTTTACGTTATGCCCAACTTTTCATTCAGTTCTTGTTACCTCATCACTCAAGGACGATTTTGCTACGGTGGGGTATATCAAATGTATAACCTGATCGCAGGCAAGAATCATCTAATCAATGATTTTTATCTTCTGAATAAAAGACGATCATGGCGGGTTGCATCATTAGAAACCCCGGGAATAAATTGTAGTTTAAATAAGTTAAAGAGACTCGTAAAAGAGCGCTGTGCTGAATATCCCATACCCAGCGATGGTCATGAGGATCGCGCCACACAAGGCTAAGATTTTTGAATAAATACGTTGTTGAGAAATAGCGTTAAAACCTAAATAGACCAAAGATAGTACGACAAAATCTAGAAGAATCCATGTGATGATTAACAGCGTCAAACTTAAATCTATATTTGGTGTAATTTGAATAAACTGCGGAAAAAAAGCAGTGAAGAAAATAATATCTTTTGGATTGGAAATACCAACTAAAAAACCTTTGGAAAAACCACTATCGATCGGCTTGATCTTTGAAGAGGCAGTTTGATTGTGCTGAAAAGTTTCTCTAAGAATTTCAAAACCTAAATAGCCAATGTAAAGACATCCTAGGACTTTGATGACATTGAAAATATGCTCATTAAAATGCAGAACACCCTTAAGTGCAAGAATTGAAAGGGTAATTAAACATAGTGAGGCAACATTAGTACCTAAAATAGTCTGTAATGCTTTTCGATAACCACCTTTTGCACCTGCACTGGCCACCAAAATCATAACAGGGCCTGGAGTGGCAATCATAATAATGACAGTGAAAATATATAAAAAATACTCAAGATAATTCATGAAAATACTACTTTTTAAATTTTATTTATATAAATATTATAACCTCTTTAGATTTCATTCATCTCATTTATTTAAAATATCTCATAGAGCGAAATAAATAATAAAAAAGGAAGCCTAAGCTTCCTTTTTTAATAATATCATTGAATATTAATAACCTACGCTAAAGCGCTCTTGAATATGGTTATTATTTTCAAGCTCATCACTGAGCGCTACTGCGAAATCTTCTGCAGAGATTTTACTGCCTTCTTCACCAACGATAAGTTCATCTTTACCAGAGCGATATTCACCAGTTCGCTTACCAGGACCGAATTCCGCTGCAGGAGCAATAAAGGTCCAGTCAATGTCGTCCACTTGTTTTAACTTATCAAAGAACTGAATGCCTGCTTCCGCCTCAGCTTTATATGCATCAGGGAAGTCTTCTGTATCGATTACACGCACATTTTGATTTGGTACAGTTAAACCGCCAGCGCCACCAACAACAATATAACGTTTAACTTTTGATTCACGAATAGCATTAAGAAGTGAATTGATATCAAGACCTTGGAAACGTACTGCACTAATTACAGCATCTTGACCTTTCAGCTCATTTACAAGTGCTTCTTGATCATTTAAATCTAAATCTACAGTTAACACACGCTCTGTATCTGAAACTTTGCTTGTATTACGCGCAATCGCTTTGACGTAGTGTCCACGTGAAACAAGCTCTTCAAGAATACGAGAACCTGCCATGCCTGTTGCACCAATTAAAACTATTTTCATAATGCCCTCATTAAATTTATAACTATGATTATTGGAGTGCTAAATATTTAGTCATCACGATTAAAAAAATGAAATCATGAATGATTAAAATGTAATATTAATTTAGCTTAAAATAAAAAAGATTAATGTATTAAATCTATGTTGATTTATAGTTAAAATAGGAGTGGGAAGTTATTTAATTATTTTAAATGTAAATTTTATGTAATTATAAGCTTGAAAAATATTCATATAAAACCAGTCTAACTTTTATTTATTGTTGAAGTTGGTTTAAAGAAAATCGCCATATATCATTTTTATATCCATAACTTTCATCTTTCGAGCTTGGTGGATGCTGTAAGATAAAATTATGTAGTTGCTTTTTTTGATCATTATTCAGAACTTCAACAATAGCTGGTTGGTCGACAATTTGATTATTTAAATTCGCAATAATGTCTTCAATCATCTTCGGATTTTTATGCGCAAGTTGTTCTAAAGTTGTGTTATTTCCCTGACCATTTAGCAGATATTGAGAAAGAAATTGTGCTTCGTTTGGTGAGATAGAATTTTGTTGAAGAAGTTCTTGTGCAAGATTGTGCTGAGTTTGGACAGATGCGGTATGCGGTAGGCTAGAAATAAGAACTTGTTTAACCTTTGGATCTAAAGTTGGATCCTGAAAACGTTGCTCTAAAGCGTGACTAATTTTCTGTCGAATCAAATCATTTTCAGGTAGGGATTTTTTGAGTTCATGTTCTCGATCAGTCAGCAACATCGCATTATTCAGTGCGCCTATCGCTAAGCTTTGAATTTTAGGATTTTGATGTGTGAGAAATGGCAAAATTTGTTCAGTTGCTTCTAAAGGATTGAGAGAAGTAAGTTGAGTCAGGATTTCTTCTATTGCATTTTCATCATGCTGGTTTTGTTCAAGGAGCTGAATTAAATCATGTATTTTTTCATCTCGATTCGCAGTAGATTGATCCAGTTGAAGTAACTTTTTTGCCCATACGGGTAGGTTGCTAGTGTTGAGTTCCATATCTGCACTATTTTCAGACAAGCTAGTCGCACGATCTTCATTGCTTTTTAGCGTTGAAGTATTATTGTTTTGATTTGATATACTTTGAGTCGTATCTGCTGTCGATTTCAAATACACCCATAAAATTACTGCACAGATCACGAAGATCAAAATAACCAAAAAAATATTTTTCTTATTCATAATATTAAGCTGTCGTTGCCTTCAACATCAGAGATGTGAAGGCAATATAATGGGAATGATTTATTTACACTCGTGTAATTGTGAGTAAGCTACTGTTGAAAGTTCCACGCGGTGTGCTTCCTCCTAGATTACCATTACCTGTCTGAGTGTAGAGCCATTTCGTAAAGCTGTCACATCGGAACGTTCCCTTTTGCCATGTATATTTGCTACAAGCACCGTTGGAGTTATATTGTGAACAGACTTGCACAGCTGGGTTTGGTGTTGCTGAATACAGCGTGTAAGCGACATGAGGTCGTTGCTGATTTGAAATCGCAGTGATTTGATTAGCAGCAGATGAGTAAGGAGATTTATATCCAAAACTTGTTTTGGCCTTTGCTCCCCAATATTTTGTAGTTTTAAATCCACTTAAGCTGACATATTCAATCACATCTACATATGCCGTTTTGTTCATGACTTGAACAATATTGTTTGAACTTATATATACACCTGTATGCCCTAATGCACCAACAATTGGAACGTTGAGGTCTCGACCGAGTACATCACCGACTCGTGTAGGATTGCCTGCTGCTAAAGTAACTGAACTGATAGTGAGTAAACATAGTGTAGAAATTATTTTAATCATGGACTTGTACCTATTGTTGGAATATTAAGTCCTGTTAGTTTTATTCAACGATGTTAACGTTTGATGTAATTCGTATTTGAAGTTGTAACAATAATTTTGTAATTTTTCTTAATAATTTAATTTGAAATAGTAATATTATTTTGTGAGTAAACCTTAATAAAAACGTAATAATTTTAGCGTAACTATGATATTTATTTAGTTATTCTTAAGGGTTAATTGTGCTTGATCAATTAGACGCTAATACTGAATCGTATAGCAATTTGACTGCTATAAAACATCAAGAAATTGATTTGAAGAATACCTTCAAAGCAAAAGGGTATCTACATTATAAATCTATAGAGGTGGATCATTTTTCTAAACTATTACTAGCTAAAGAGTTTGAAAAACTTGAAAAAGATCCTTTTGCACCTACACATACTCAAAGGTTTAGAAGATACGGAAATGCCTTAATTTTACCTTGGGAAAAAGATCTTAAGCCTATTTGGTTGCCGACAGTGCGTGATAATATAGGGCAGGAGTTATCTGGATATGATCAGGGAGGGAACAATCCCGAGCATCAGTCGATTCGTTATTTTAACGCGTTGAGCCAAGAAGCTAAATCTACGCAATATCTTAATGATTTGATTGTAGATGATTATCAACTTACTTTTGGTTTGGAAAATGCCTATCTGCCAATTTACGTGGGTGTCCATTTTGTCAAACTGCGTTCAACTCATGCCGATCAGCTAGGAATTAGTTCGCCTAATTGTTTTCATCAGGATGGTGAGCCATTCACATTTGCTCATTTGTTTTATAGGAGCAATAACATTGAAGGAGGTGAAAACTTTATTGCATCACCTCAGGAAAGAAATAAGCGTTTAGATGAGGTAAATAATTATAATATTTATCAAAAATTTACGTTGAGACAAGCTTCTGAAAGTTTTGCTGTACACGATCCAGCAGTTTCACATTATGTATCACCTATTAGAAAAATAGATCAAGGCACAAATGCTGAGGCTGGTGAGCGCTGGATGATTTTGATTGATTTCTCTCTTACAAAGCAAAAAATATGATTCAAAATTTAATAATTTCGCTTTTACCTATTCTCATTTCTCTTATATTGGGTTGGGGCATAGGTAAAGCTGCAAACGTTCAAGTTCGCAATATATTGGTTGGTCAAATTACGTTTTTGGTGTGGTTGCTCCTCATCTCTATAGGCTTTCAATTTGGCAGTGTCTTGTTTGATAAAGATCTTGGTTCAAAAATATTAATTGAAGCTTTTATTTATTCTACAGTGTTAAGTGTGATTACCTTTGGACTTTTATTTAATCGTAGCCACTTTAAGGCTGAGCACCAAAAATCATTCAAGGATATGCTCAAACCTATTACCGAATGCTTGATTGCGATTGGAATGGTGTTGATCGGGATGGGGCTATATTGGCTATTACCCAAGACTTTATCAGGGGAAATGTTAAGCGCGATACTATTGTATGTGTTGATTTTTTTAATCGGAGTGGATTTGTCTACGATTAAAATTCAAGCCCTCACTATGAATCATATTAAAGTGCCATTTTTTTCAATCATTGCACTATTTATTGCGGCTTATTTGACGAGTCATATCATGACTCAATCTTTTGTCGAACTCGTTGTGATGGGGAGTGGATTTGGTTGGTTCTCTCTTTCTGGTCCTTTAGTTGCTAAAGTATTAGGACCTGAGCAGGGAACTTTTGCTTTGATCACAGATCTTGTACGAGAGTTTTATGCGATTGCATTGTTGTATTTATTAGGTCAGCGTTATCCAAAGCCAATCATTGGTGTATGTGGTGCCACGGCGATGGACTCGACTTTACCCTTTGTAAAAAACAATTGTTCACCATTAGATGTACAAATTGCAATTCTCAGTGGATTTTTCCTGACGCTCATTGCGCCGTTTTTTATTATTTTTTTTAGTAGTTTGATATGAATCCAAATTCTAGTGCTCAGCAGAAATAGGAAGGAGCTTCTCTGAATTTATACAATTGATCCTTTGATAGATCAGTAGATCGTTCACTAAACTTCGTTATAATCGCTTCATTGATAAAATAGAGAACAGATCATGCGCGTACTTGTGGTGATGGATCCCATCGAAAATGTAAACCTCAAAAAAGATTCGACCATGGCAATGCTTTGGGCTGCTGCACGTCGCGGTCATGAGTTAGGGTATGCACTTCAGGAAGATTTATATATCGATCAAGGCAAAGCTTTTGGTTTGATCTCACCACTTAAAGTGTTTGAGGATTATAATCATTACTATGAACTTGGTGAAAAACAGAAAGAATCTTTAGCCGCATACGATGTTGTACTCATGCGTAAAGATCCACCTTTTGATATGAACTTTGTTTATACAACTTATATTCTGGAACAAGCGGAACGTGAAGGTTCCTGGATTATCAATAAACCTCAAAGTTTGCGAGACTGTAACGAAAAGCTGTTCGCTACACAATTTCCAGAACTGCAGGTTCCGACTTTGGTAACTTCACAGCAAAGTTTAATCCGAGAGTTTATTGCTGAACATCAAGATGTGATTGTAAAACCGCTAGATGGGATGGGCGGTATGGGGATTTTCCGTTTAACTGCTGCAGGGGCAAATATCGGTTCAACTTTGGAAATGTTGACTCAAATGGGGCAGCAACCGATTATGGCGCAACGTTATATTCCTGAAATTGTGGATGGAGATAAGCGTATTCTGATGGTCAATGGTGAGCCAATTCCATATTGTTTAGCGCGTATCCCACAAAATGGTGAAACGCGAGGTAACCTTGCTGCTGGTGGGCGTGGTGAAGCACGTCCGTTGACTGAAAATGATAAGGTGATTGCTGCTAAAGTTGGACCATTCTTGCGTGAGAAGGGGCTGGTATTTGTTGGTCTTGATGTCATTGGAAACTATGTAACAGAAATTAATGTGACTAGTCCAACGTGTATACGTGAAATAGACGCACAATTTGGTACTTCTATCGCAGATACATTATTTGATGTTTTGGAAGCTGGACGTTAGCTGATCTGCAAAAAAGAGCCTAAATAGGCTCTTTTTTTTGCGTATATATTTTAAATAAATAATAGCTGGTCAATAGTCCTAGGGTGGAAAGACTTACGGTAACCCATGCGGCATTGGACCACTGGTGAGAAGACGAAACGAGAGCTGCTGTTGCTGGGGGAACAAGGAACTGCGCACATGCAGAAATTTGCAGCACTAAGCCCATACTGGATGCTGCTGCGTTGACCTGTGGTGCGTATCTAAGCGTATTGGCAAAGACGGTCGTCGGAATAATGCCACCGATAAAAGAAAACAAAATAGCGCACAAATATTGCAACTCAAAAATCAACCAATAGGGTTGTGAAAATACAACCCAGCTACATAAAATTAGACTTAAAAAACTAAATTGAAGTAATTTAAAAGGAGATATGCCTTTTTGAAGTAATACGCCTGCGCCAAAGGTTCCACCTAAGTTAGATAACACAACCATTGACACCAAAATTCCTGCAAGCTTTAAATCCATATTGAATGAGACATAAAGACTGGGTAAAAAACCTGTGAGTGTGATCCATTGACTGGTATAGCAAGCAAAGATAACGGCTAGACAGAGAATGGGTGGATGGGTCACGGTGACTTTAACAATAGATAAAAAAGAGTTGGAGGTTGATGTGCTCAGTGCCTTTGTCGTTACAGTGGTTTGCTTATCGTCATAACGTAAAAAATGGTAAATCATCAAGGCAACCAGCCAACAAAAGGCACCAAATAATGCCCAAATGTGTTGCCAACTGAGCCATTCGAGTAATACAGGGATGGTCAAAATAGCAAGACTAACCCCAACTCCCATATAAGAACTCCATAACCCCATTTTAAAATTCATGGTTTCAGGCGTGCTTAGGCGTTTTAAAATTGCGGGAGCGCAAAGACTAATGGTGAGAAATCCAATGCCTTCCATAAATCGAAAAAAATAAAGGCTAATACTATGATCAATCCATAAGCCTGCAAAACTACTCATCCCCAATAGAATGAGTGCAAAAATAAGACATTTTTTGAGTCCTATTTTCTCAGATACAGCACCAATACACAGGGCAAATAGCATTCCAGCACCTTGAACCAGTGATAAGGATAGGCCTGCTTGGGTGAAACTTAGATTTAAATCTTTTTGAAGAATTGGAATAACAGCAGAAAGTTTACCGACATGAATTGCAGCAAGGTAGCCTGCCAAAATAATCCAAATGTCATAAGATGATATTTTTGACATTTGCGTTTAAAAATCCTTTTATTCGCGAGCTGAATCTCAATGAGATATAGCAATATCATAAATAGAACTATTGCCTCATACCATTTAGACATAAGTTTATATCCAATATGGTGGTAGCGCAGATACGAAGGAACAATAGAGCCAATACTGTGGTGGTTTTTAATGTGCACATTAATCATTATTTTGGTGCGTTATAAACTAGATCGAATGGTAAAATACATAAAAAAGGCACACCTCATAATAAATCTAGTTTAAACTCTGAAATCATATGAAAAAAACAATTAAAGGGTCCGTGAAAAAAAGTAAATAAACTTTCATGGATATACGATTGTGATTACAATTGATGCCTTATATAAAATTTTCTGTTAGCTCTTAGATTTGAAGAATTAGACCGTGACACAAGCTCAGCATAAACAACCTAAACATGTCATGATGATGGCTGCAGGTACAGGTGGACATGTATTTCCTGCCCTAGCAGTTGCTCAGGAATTACAACAGCAAGGTGTCGAAGTGTCATGGTTGGCAACGCCTTCAGGTATGGAAAACCGCTTGCTTAAAAATCACCACATTCCAATTTATCAAATTGATATTCAGGGTGTGCGTGGCAATGGAATCGTCCGTAAGCTGCAAGCCCCTTTTAAAATTTTAAAAGCAACGCTTAGCGCAATGCGCTATATGAAACGATTAAACGTAGATGCAGTCGCTGGTTTTGGCGGTTATGTTGCAGGTCCTGGTGGTTTGGCTGCGCGTATTCTTGGTATTCCTGTCATCATTCATGAGCAAAATGCAGTAGCGGGTTTCACCAATACCCAATTGGCTCGTGTTGCTAAAACGGTCTGTCAGGCATTCCCGAAAACATTTCCAGAAAATCATAAAATCGTGACTACAGGTAATCCCGTACGTAAGGAAATTTCTGCGATATTGAGCCCTGCTTGGCGATATCAAGAGCGAGAAAAAGCCAATCAGCCTATTCGAATTTTAATTGTAGGCGGCTCTTTGGGCGCACAAGCATTGAATGAGCGCGTACCCGAAGCACTGAAACAATTAGATGTTCCTTTAAGTGTTTATCATCAGTGTGGTCAAAATCATGCTGATAGCACGCGGGCACGTTATGCCGATGCTCCTGATCATTTACAGGTAGAAGTTCAACCGTTTATTGAAAATATGGCGGAAGCCTATGCCAATGCCGATCTTGTAATCTGTCGTGCTGGTGCACTGACGGTCACTGAGATTGCTACTGCGGGTGTTGCAGCCGTATTTGTACCTTTGCCAAGTGCAGTAGATGACCACCAAACCGCGAATGCCAAATTCCTAGCAGATATTAATGCTGCAAAAATTTGTCCACAAGCGACACTCACTCCTGATTCATTAAAAACAGTTTTATTGCCACTCATGAACCGTACATTGTTGACGGAAATGGCTGTTAAAGCACGTCAACAAGCTCAACCAGATGCAACTCAGCGTGTGGTTGGTTTAATTCAAGATTTGTAAGTTTTAGAGAAAATTATGTCTTCAACGAACCCAGCTGATAAAGCAAAAAACCTGATTAAAATTCCTGAAATGCGCCGTATCAAGCATATCCATTTTGTGGGTATTGGTGGTGCAGGAATGTGCGGGATTGCGGAAGTCTTAAAAAACCAAGGCTATAAAGTTTCAGGGTCGGATATTAAAGCCTCTAAAACCACTGCACAGCTTGAAGAAAATGGCATTAAAGTTCATATCGGACACGCTGCTGATAATATTAAGGGTGCGAATGTATTGGTTGTATCGACTGCGATTGACCAAGAAAATCCAGAAATTAAAGCAGCGATTGAAACACGTATCCCTGTAGTTCGTCGTGCGGAAATGTTGGGCGAGTTGATGCGTTACCGTCATGGTATTGCGGTTGCAGGTACACATGGTAAAACCACTACGACAAGTTTGGTGACCTGTATGCTTGCTGAAGAAAACATGGATCCGACATACGTGATTGGTGGTTTGCTTAATCGCTCTGGAGTAAATGCTGCTTTAGGTGCGAGTCGTTATATTGTAGCTGAAGCAGATGAATCTGATGCTTCATTCCTATATTTAGAACCAATGGCCGCTATTGTCACCAACATTGATGCTGATCATATGGACACTTATGGTGGTAGCTTCGATGTTTTGAAAGATACTTTTGTTCAATTCTTGCAGAAGCTTCCATTCTACGGTTTAGCCGTAGTGTGTGGCGATGATCAAAATATTCGTGAAATTATGCCACGTATTGGTCGACCTGTTTTAACTTATGGTTTTAACGAAGATAACGATATTCGTGCTGTAGATGTGGTACAAGAAGGGATGCAATCACATTTTACTGTGCTTCGTAAAAACAAAGAGCCACTCAAGTTAACCATTAATATGCCTGGTTTGCATAACATCCTTAATGCGTTAGCTGCGATTGGTGTGGCAACTGATGAAGGTGTATCTGATGCTGCAATCGCTCGTGCTTTAGAAAGTTTTAGTGGTGTAGGGCGTCGTTTCCAAATTCAAGGTGAATTTGAGTTAGGTGATGGAACGGTCAAACTGGTTGATGATTATGGTCACCATCCAAAAGAAGTTGAAGCAACGATTAAAGCTGCGCGTGCAAGTCATCCTGATCGTAGACTTGTGATGATGTTCCAACCTCACCGTTTTAGCCGTACACGTGATTGTTTTGATGATTTCGTTGATGTCTTGTCACAAGTCGATCAATTACTGCTATTAGAAGTATATTCTGCAGGTGAAAAGCCGATTGTTGGTGCAGATAGTCGCTCATTGGCAAGAAGTATCCGATTGCGTGGTGATGTTGAACCAATCTTGATTGATCCAGTAGAAGGGAATTTGCCAAATGTGATACAAAAAGTGTTACAAGCAAATGACTTGTTATTGACTCAAGGTGCGGGTAACGTTGGAGCAATTTCAATTGAGCTTGCTCAGAACCAGCTCTATTTAAAATAATCGTCGTTTGATGATTTGGCTAAATTGAAAATTTTATAAGTTTAAGGAACTAAACGTGTCAAATGCTTCTAAATTCGGCAAAGTTGCTGTATTGCTTGGTGGTAAATCTGCAGAGCGTGAGGTGTCATTAGATAGTGGTAAGGCTGTACTTGAAGCATTGGTACGTTCAGGTGTGAATGCAGAGGGTTTTGACCCTCAAGAACGCAGTGTGACTGAACTGGTAAATTACGATCGTGCATTTATTGTGTTACATGGTCGTGGTGGAGAAGATGGTCAAATCCAAGGCGCATTAGAGTGGTTAAATATTCCATATACTGGAACTGGTGTGCAGGGGTCGGCTATCGGAATGGATAAAGTAAAGACCAAGCAAATTTGGCAAGGTTCTGAACTTCCTACAGCGCCATACCGTATTGTTTCTAAAGATACTGATGCACAAGCACTCGTTGCAGAGCTTGGATTACCACTGATTATCAAACCCGTGCACGAAGGCTCGAGTGTGGGCATGAGTAAGGTTGAGAAAGCAGAGGATTTAGCTGAAGCAATTAAAAAAGCGACTCAACATGATGCCGTGGTCATGGCTGAGAAGTGGATTACAGGTCGTGAATTTACGATTTCATTTTTAAACGGACAACCATTACCAGTCATCCGTTTACAACCTCCAGCTGATGTAGCCTTTTATGACTATGAAGCTAAATACCAACGCAATGATGTTGAATATGGTATCCCTTGTGGTTTGAGTGAAGCTGAAGAAAAAAGTTTACAAGCGCTTTGCTTACGAGCGTTTCAAGCTGTTGGGGCAAGTGGTTGGGGTAGAATTGATGCTATGCAGGACGAGCAAGGTCAATTTTGGCTGCTAGAAGTGAATACTGTTCCAGGCATGACCAGTCATTCATTGGTACCAAAAGCAGCTCAAGCAGTAGGTTATAGTTTTGAAGATTTGTGTTTGGCTATTTTAGAGCAAACCTTAGCGGAAGAATCACACTAAGTTATGGCTCAACTACCTCCATCGATGCGTCGCAAACGTGCGGCGATTACATCGATTCATGACAAACCACCGACTCGCAAAGAGAAAATGATTAATGCGGGTGGTTGGGTCATGCTTATTTTTGCATGTTGTGTACTTTTGGTCGGGATTTATGGCTTATATAGCGTCATGACCAGTGCAAAGGTAGCATCTTTGGATGTGGTTGGTCTGCAAGCCGAGCCTGAAATTAGTCAAGTGAAACAGCAGTTAATGCCTACCATTACAGGCAATTATTTTACTGCTGATCTTGAGCAAATTCGTGATAAGGCATTAGGGATTTCTTGGGTAGATCGAGTGGTCATTTCTAGAGCTTGGCCAGACGGTATTAAGGTTCGTGTTATTCCGAAACATCCGATTGCACGTTGGGGAACAGGACGTCTGTTAAGTGATCAGGGTGTGGTGTATACAGAGGCATATTCTAGAAATCACGCAAATTTACCACTTATGCATGGTCCGTCAGATCAGTCAAAAGTCATGATGAGACGTTATCATGAAATTAATCAACTATTTAGTCCAGTTAATCTGCGTTTGAAAGAGCTATATTTAACAGATCGTCGGACATGGTTTATGCAGTTCGATTCGGGTTTACGTATTATTGTGGATCAGGATCAGACCATGAGCAAACTGCAACGATTGAGTCACTTATCTCAAGCAGATCTGAAAGTGGTTTGGCCAAGAGTTTCAGCAATTGACTTACGTTACCGAAATGGCTTGGCGATTCAATGGAAAAATGCGACACCACCAAAGATTATAAATGGTCAGTTTGTTGTAACCATTAATGACATTAACATTGCAGATTCAAGAGTTGCAAAGCCATAATACGTGGCTTTAAAAATAGGCATAAGCCAGATATAAACAATGAAGAAAATGGTAGTGAATCATGAATGAGGCTGTTCCCTCAGTTGTTGCGATAGACATTGGGACACATAAAGTTTCAGTTCTAATTGGTAAAGTACATGCGCCGGATAATATCCAGGTCATCGGTATGGCGACTGCGCGAAATAAAGGCATGAACAAAGGAAAAATTGTTAGCCTTGAAAAAGTGATCTCTGCGATTAAGAATGCGGTACAAGAAGCAGAAGATATGGCGGAGTGTCGTGTGCATTCAGCATGGGTATCGATCCCGAGTACAGAACTGCAAAGTGCTTATGCGACAGGCCGGACACCGATTTCTAATCCAGAACGCACCATTACGACTTCAGAAGTGGTTAAAGCTTTAGAAATGGCAAAAGCCAGTCATTTAACTTCTGATCATTATCTTGCAAGTGCAGTGCCATTGGGTTTTGAGTTGGATGATTCACCTGAGTGGGTGCATAATCCAATTAACCTTTCAGCAAATAGCATGACGGCGCATTATCAACTCATGATGCTACCAATCAGCACCATGCAAAATTTAGATCGTGCAATGAAAGGCGCCAATATTTTTGTCGAAAAGATGGTGATTTCATGTTTAGCAACGGCTGAAGGTGCATTGCTAAAAGATGAAAAAGAGTATGGTGTATGCTTATTGGATATTGGGGCTGGTACAACCAATATTGCAGTTTATATTGAAGGTCATTTAGTGCTAGCACACACCATTCAACGTGGTGGTGAAAATGTAACGCGTGATATCGCTGCAGTATTGCAAACGACGACCGAAGAAGCTGAACGACTTAAATTGCTTTATGGTTGCGTTGATTTACAGCAAGTCAAACCTGAACATATGATCGAGTTTGAAGCGATCGATGGTCCTCAAGCGATCAGTCGGATTGAGCTATCAGAGATTATTATTGCACGTTACGAAGAAATTCTTTCTATGGTGCGTGATGAGTTACAACAACGTGGTGCGCTACAAAGTTTATATCACGGTGTAGTTTTAAGTGGTGATGCATGTCAGATTGAGGGTATGATCACATTATCACGTCGTATGTTGGGTGTTTCTGCTCATTTAGGCAACCCTCCGCTACAAGTATATGCGGATGATCAACATTTACCTGCATTAAGACGTTCAATGTATTCTACCGCAACAGGACTGCTGTTATTTAGTCAAAGCGATTTACAAGAATCGGTTGAGCAACCTGAAGAAGTGAATAAGCGTCCATTATTAGAGCGCATAGCGAATGGTTGGAATGCGTTTAATAACAAATTGAAAGGTATTTTTTAAGTTTAGTTTTTAAGGGAGTATTGTTTGCAACTTGTAAGAGCAACTTCATGTGCTTGACAAGAATGTGATTGCAACGCATCCTAAAAACAAATTTTTATTATTGAAGATCAAGGCAGTATACGGGCTTAAGTGACTGCCAAATTTATTAGGAAAAGTTAAGGTCATGGCTTCATTTGAATTTTTAGAAGATGAACAAACCGATAATAACGGTCAAGCCCGTTTTACTGTGTTTGGTGTTGGTGGCGGTGGTGGTAATGCCGTACAACACATGGTGCAATCTGATATCAAAGGCGTGAAATTTGTTTGTGCAAATACAGATAAACAAGCTTTGGATCGTATGAATGCGCCATTCAAAATCCAATTGGGCCAACAAAGTACGCGTGGACTAGGTGCAGGAGCAAATCCTGATGTCGGTCAGATTGCAGCAGAAGAAAGTCGCGAATTAATCCGTCAGCATCTGGAAGGTGCAGATATGGTATTTGTTACTGCCGGCATGGGTGGTGGTACTGGTACTGGTGCAGCACCAGTCGTGGCTGAAATAGCACAAGAAATGGGTATTTTGACGGTTGGTGTTGTCACCACTCCATTTAACTTCGAGGGTCGTCGTCGTCAACGTTCTGCTGAAAAAGGGATCGAAGAACTTGAAAAGCATGTTGACTCATTGATTATCATTCCAAACCAACGCCTACTTAGCGTTTATGGTGATATCTCGATGCAAGATGCTTATCGCAAAGCGGATGATGTCTTGCTTAACGCGGTACGAAGTATCTTTGATTTAGTTGTGCGTCCTGGTCATATCAACCTTGACTTCGCCGATTTAAAAACAGCGATGAGCACACGCGGTTATGCGATGATGGGTGAAGGTAAGAGTAGCGGTCCAGATCGTGCTGAAGATGCAGCGCGTCTTGCGATTCGCAGTCCGTTGCTTGACAACGTAAATATTATGAACGCGAAGGGTGTTTTAATTAATATCACTGGCGGTAATGATGTTACCTTGCGTGAAACTGAAATTATCACAGATGTTGTCAATCAAATTGTTGATCTGGATGAAGGTGAAGTCTTCTTTGGTACAGTATTTGATCCAGATGCGCGTGATGAAATCCGTGTTACTGTGATTGCGACAGGTTTAACTCGTAATGCGAATGAAACGGAAGTGAAGCGCCGTGCGCCAGTGAGTGTAAACCCATCAGTTGGTGGACAAGCTGCTGCTTTGGATGAAGATGATGTTCCAGCAATCAGTAAACGTCAGAATCAAGAGAGTGTAGCCTCTGAGCCTTCTGCGGCGCCTCGATCTGCACCAATGAGCATTCAAGATTATCTTAAAAATCAACAGCGTAAATAACATGTAACATAATGTGTTTACGATGATCAAACAGAAAAGGTGGCGCTTATGCCACCTTTTTGATTTTTATCAATGGCTAAATGTGCTAACGTATACTAGATTTTAGATGAATATTGAAGAAACATGTTGAAACAACGCACCCTGAAACGAGTCGTGAAAGCGAGTGGTATCGGATTACACAGTGGGCAAAAAGTAATGATTAACTTTGTACCACATGTAGCTGATGGGGGTATTGTTTTTCGTCGTATTGATTTAAATCCGCCTGTAGATATTCCTGCTAATGCGATGCTGATTCAAGAAGCATTTATGTGTTCGAATTTGGTACAAGAAAATGCCAAAGTTGGGACTATCGAACATATTATGAGTGCGATTGCAGGTCTTGGTATTGATAATCTGATTATTGAAGTATCAGCTTCAGAAGTTCCAATTATGGATGGAAGCGCCGGTCCATTTATCTATTTACTCATGCAAGGTGAGTTGATGGAGCTAGAAGCGCCTAAAAAATTTATAAAAATATTAAAGCCTGTAGAAGCATTAATTGACGATAAGCGCGCTATTTTTAATCCGCATGATGGTTTTCAACTTAATTTTACAATTGATTTCGATCACCCAGCCTTTGCCAAAGAATATCAGTCTGCCAGTATTGATTTCTCAACGGAAACATTTGTTTATGAAGTCAGTGAGGCACGTACTTTCGGCTTTATGAAAGATTTGGATTATCTTAAGGCGAATAATTTAGCTTTGGGTGCTAGTTTAGAGAATGCAATTGGTGTTGATGATTCAGGTGTCGTGAACGAAGAAGGCTTACGATTTGCTGATGAATTTGTACGTCATAAAATATTAGATGCGGTGGGTGATCTTTATTTACTCGGACATCAAATTATTGCGAAGTTTGATGGTTACAAATCTGGACATGCACTCAATAATCAACTGCTTCGCAATGTTCAGAGTGATCCATCTAATTATGAAATTGTAACATTTGATGACGAAAAGTCTTGTCCAATTCAATATGTAAGTGTGATCTAAGTCATTGTCTTCAGGTTAAATGTTATAGTGTAACATTGTTAAGTGTGACTTAATTCGCTTTTAAAATAGTGAATGACGTTTAAATCAAATGGTCCAGTTACTTTTTATTGCTTGCCAAACGTATCATAGCTTGGCTAAGCTTAGGATCGTTCACAAAACTAGCAGCGTTGAGTAACATTTCTTGCGTTGTCGGACATAAAGAAGTTTTGGAATTTTCAGTTTGTGTTTGGGGAATTTCTTTTTTTGCTCGAAGACGAACTTGGATTTTTTGTAAATCTTTGAGTTCAGGGATTTGTGATAACTGAGAAATATACTGTTTTTGAAGGTAACCGAGTTGACTAATCATGGCTTGATTTTCACCGGTGATGGTCAAAATACCGTATTGATAACAGACAACTTGCCATTGTTCATTTTTGGGCAATAGCGGTTGAATTAATTTTGTAAGTCTCTGCCAGTCAGCAACTTGCTTTGTGAGAAACGATAAGTTTCCTGTTTTTATGTGTTGTCTTGTTTGTTGAAACATATTTTTTGGTTCTGACATACATTGTTCCTACATTGTTTTGTCTTAATCTTAAACGCTTGTTTCTTTCGATATCAAGGAAGAGATCACACAAGAGACTTGAGTAAGAACAGTTTAATGAGGTTTATATGTATACGCGACGTATTTTATTAGCGTTTTCTTTAGCAGCTTCAGCAGCTTCGGTTGCATTTGCAGATTTAGTTCAATTAGATGCCACACAAGCCTCCAATCCTGATCGATTGGAAGAGTTAACAAGAACACTATCACAAGGTTCTTATAGTCATCCTGATGACATGGACATTCCAGCGACAGCACAAGTCGATGTGACAGTTCGAGCGAAGGCGGATCCAATCGAATTAAATAATGCGCTGCTTAATAGTAAATACCCTGCTAAAAAAACTACAACGACAAGTTCAAATCGTTACTCTTCAAATAATGCATATTCATGGTTAGTGACACACCCGCTTCCAACTGGTCGTGTCAGTTCAAATTATGGCGGCCGAACAATGGGCGGTCGTGCTGAAAACCATTCAGGCTTAGATCTTGCTGCACCAACAGGCACTCCAATTTATGCAACTGGTCCAGGTATAGTGACCAAATCAGGTTGGGGTACAGGTTATGGTCAATATGTTGAAATCAACCACGGTAATGGGTATATCACACGATATGCACATGCTTCACGTTTGATTGCTAAAGTAGGTGATAAAGTCACTGCTGGTGAGCATATTGCCAATGTGGGTTGTACTGGACGTTGTACTGGTCCTCACTTACATTATGAAGTGGTCAAAGATGGTCAGCGTAAAAACCCTTCAACTTACCTAGCGATGTTGCCTTAATTAATTATCAAACCTCATTAATACACATCCATTGTTAAGTCATTTGAATAAATCGCCAAGCATAGTCTTGGCGATTTTCGTTTTTGCAGTCAGGTCACCTGACTAAATTCAAGATTAAAATAAAGCTTTGTATAAAAAAACAGCAGAATTGGCGTTTTAGTGTTAATTTGTGTAATAAATGGTCAAGTACTATTTATTATCGAAATATTAGTCTAATGTCGTATTCATTTATAGCCATAACTGCGTATCGCGAAAATATGTTAAATATAGGGCATACAAATAGGCATGAATATAGGTGTAATATGGCGTATTACGGTGATACCGACGCACAAGAAACCCAAGAGTGGCAGGACGCTTTTGACTCTGTTTTACAGCATATGGGGACGGAAAGAGCAGCCTTTCTTCTTGAAAAACTGTATCAACGTGCGATTGCGAAACATGTTCCCATTCAGCGTCTAAATACTCCTTACTTAAATACGATTTCAGTAGAAGAGCAACCTGCAATGCCTGGCGATCCAGATATGGAGCGCCGAATTCGTGCTTTGATTCGTTGGAATGCTTTAGCAATGGTGCTTCGCGCCAATAAAACAGGCGACGATCTTGGTGGTCACTTAGCCAGCTTTGCATCTTCTGCAACTTTATATGATGTTGGCTTTAACCATTTCTTCCGTGCGAACAGTGATAACTTCGGCGGTGACATGATTTATTATCAAGGTCACTGTGCACCAGGGATTTATGCGCGTTCATTCTTGGAAGGTCGTTTAACTGAAGAGCATCTAAACAATTTCCGTCGTGAAGTTGATGGTATTGGTTTGCCTTCGTACCCACATCCATACTTAATGCCAGACTATTGGCAGTTCCCAACGGTATCGATGGGTCTGGGTCCAATCATGTCCATTTATCAAGCACATATTCAAAAGTACTTGATGAACCGCGGTTTGATTAAAGAAGAAGATCGTAAGGTTTGGGCTTATCTTGGCGATGGTGAGATGGATGAGCCAGAAAGTACTGGTGCAATCTCGTTGGCAGGTCGTGAAAAGTTAGACAACTTGGTTTGGGTTGTAAACTGTAACTTGCAACGTTTAGATGGTCCAGTTCGTGGTAATGGTAAGATCATCCAAGAACTTGAGTCTTTATTCCGTGGTGCAGGTTGGCGCGTGATTAAAGTAGTATGGGGTCGTCATTGGGATCCACTACTTGCTAAAGATGAATCTGGTGCGCTTAAAGCCATTATGGAAGAAGCTGTAGATGGTGATTATCAGCGTTATCAAGTGAAAGGTGGTGCTTATACACGTGCGCACTTCTTTGGTAAATATCCTGAAGCTGAAGAGTTAGTTAAACACTTAAGTGATGAAGATATCGATAATTTAAATCGTGGCGGTCACGATCCTTACAAAGTATATGCTGCTTATGCAGAAGCCATGAAATCTACAGGTCAGCCAACGGTTATTCTCGCGAAAACTGTTAAAGGTTACGGCTTATCTGAAGAAATTGAAGCGGTCAATAAAACGCATCAAATCAAGAAAATGCAACTTGAATCGCTTAAATATGTACGTAACCGTTTCAACTTGCCATTTACCGATGAGCAACTTGAAGAAGTTCCATTTTATCGCCCAAGTGAAAACTCGCCTGAAATTAAGTATATGAAGGCTCGCCGTGAGGCATTAGGTGGTTACTTACCAGCACGTCGTAAAGAGAGCGAATCTTTAGCGATTCCTGAGTTGTCTGTATTTGATGCAGTGTTAGCTGGTTCTAATGGTAAGCAACAATCAACGACCATGGTGATGGTACGTTTAATCTCTGCACTACTGAAAGAAAAAGCAATTAAAGACCGTGTGGTACCAATTGTTCCAGATGAGGCGCGTACTTTCGGTTTAGAAGGGATGTTCCGTCAATTGGGCATTTATGCCGCGCACGGTCAAAAATATACCCCTGAAGATCAAGAGCAGTTGATGCATTACCGTGAAGCGAAAGATGGTCATATGCTTCAAGAGGGGATCAATGAAGCAGGTGCGATGAGTGCTTGGGCTGCTTTAGGAACAAGTTATTCAACCAATAACCTTCCTATGATCCCGATGTACATGTATTACTCAATGTTTGGCTTCCAACGTATTGGTGATATTGCATGGGCGGCAGGTGATGCACAGGCGCAAGGTTTCTTATTGGGTGCAACTGCTGGTCGTACTACGCTGAATGGTGAAGGTCTACAGCATCAAGATGGTCACTCACATATTCTTGCGAATACGATTCCAAATTGTATTTCTTATGATCCATGTTTCGGATATGAACTTGCGGTGATTGTACATGACGGTCTAAAACGCATGTATGTGGATCAGGAGCGTGTGTTCTATTACTTAACTGTAATGAATGAGAACTATGAGCATCCAGCGATGCCACAAGGTGCTGAAGAAGGCATTAAACGTGGTATGTATTTACTTGAGGAAGATGAAAAAGCCACAGTTCAGCTTTTAGGTTCAGGTGTAATTCTGCGTGAAGTGATTAAAGCGGCTCAAATCTTACGTGATGAATATCAAATTCATTCGAATGTCTACAGCGTAACAAGCTTTAATGAGCTTGCGCGTGATGGTATGGCGTGCGAAGAATATAATCGTTTACATCCACTTACTGAAGATGTAAAAGAAGCATGGGTGTCGAAGCAGTTGCGTGGTACGAAAGGTATCGTCGTTTCTGCAACAGATCATATGCGTGCTTACAGTGAGCAAATTCGCGCTTACCTTCCAGATAACCGTCCATTTGTAGCATTAGGTACAGACGGTTATGGTCGCTCAGATACACGTGCAAAACTTCGTAGCTACTTTGGTGTAGATGCTGCACATATTGTTGTTGCGACACTGAAGAAACTTGCTGACGAGGGTGAAGTAGATGCGCGTCTAGTTAAAGATGCGATTTCTAGCTTTGAATTAGATACTGACCGTCCAGTCGCTTGGGCACCTCAAACAACGCCTGAACTTCACGCTGTAGCTGACTACAAAGAGGAGAACTAAGCATGCAAATTACGACTCCTGATATTGGTGTAGATAAAGCTACAGTGGCTGAAATTTTGGTCAAAGTGGGTGATACGATTAGTGTCGATGACAGCATTGTTTTGTTGGAGTCTGACAAAGCATCTGTTGAAGTGCCAAGCACTTCAGCAGGTGTGGTGAAAAGTATTTTGGTGAGCCTTGGTGACGAAGTTGCTGAAGGTGCGGTTTTGGTAGAGCTTGAAGCGGAGGGGCAAACGTCATCTGAAGCACCTACAGCACAAGTTGAAGAATTGAAAGCACAAGCTCAAGCAGAACCTGTAGCCCAATCTCAAGTGGAAGCACCAAAAGCAGCAACGGCATCTGAAACTGTTGATGTTCAAGTACCAGACATTGGTGTTGAAAAAGCCACTGTGGGTGAGATCTTGGTTGCGGTTGGCGACGAAATTGATGCCGATCAAAGTATCATTGTTGTTGAGTCTGACAAAGCGACAGTTGAAGTTCCAAGTGCTGTTGCGGGTACAGTTGAATCGATTGAAATTTCAGTCGGTGATACAGTGAAAGAGGGTGTTGTGATTCTGAAAGTGAAAACAGCAGCTTCAGCATCAACCGCGGCGCAAGCTGCTGCAGAAACTACACCGACGACTGTTCCATCTGCAGAGGCACCACCTGCAGAATCAACAAAAGAGACAGTTGCTTCAGCGCCAGCAGGTAAAGTTGAGATCGCTGTCCCTGACTTAGGTGTAGACAAAGCTGCTGTAGCTGAAATTTTAGTGGCTGTTGGTGATAAGGTTGAAAAAGACCAAAGCATCATTGTGGTTGAATCAGATAAAGCGACCGTTGAAGTACCAAGTACCACCACAGGTGTGATTACCGCAATTCATATTGAATTGGGTCAAAATGTGTCTGAAGGTGTGGCTTTAGTCACGATTGAAACTGAAGGTCAAGCAACCCCAGTTACAGAAGCCCCTGTATCAGCACCAGTGACTACAAAAGCGGAAGCACCAAAAGCTGCCCCTGCGCAAGCAGCGGTTGCTACTGTACAAACAGCAGCCCCTTCAGCAGATAAACTGACCAAAGAGCAAAATGCAGCAAACGCCAAAGTATATGCTGGTCCTGCGGTACGTAAGTTGGCGCGTGAGCTTGGTGTTGTGTTGGCAGAAGTCAAAGCTTCTGGTCCACATGCACGCTTAATGAAAGAAGACATCTTTGCGTATGTGAAAACACGTTTAACTGCACCAGCACCTGTAACTGCTGCACCGACAGTTGCTGCACCAGCAGGATTGCCTAAATTACCAAGTTTTGATGCCTTTGGTGGTGTAGAAGAAAAAGCGTTAACACGGTTACAGCAAGTGTCTATTCCACAGTTGTCATTGAACAATTATATCCCGCAAGTGACCCAATTCGATGCGGCAGATATTACGGAGCTTGAAGCATGGCGTAATGAGCTTAAAGGCAACTTTAAGAAAGAAGGCATTAGCCTGACCATTATGGCATTCATCATCAAGGCTGTAGCGCATTTGCTAAAAGAAGAACGTGAGTTTGCAGGTCATTTGTCTGATGATGGCAAAACCGTATTACTGCGTAAAGAAATCCATATGGGCATTGCTGTTGCTACACCAGATGGTTTAACAGTGCCTGTGCTACGTAATCCAGATCAAAAATCAATTAAGCAAATCGCAGTTGAACTCGGTGAGTTGGGTCAAAAAGCACGTGATAAGAAATTGTCACCGAAAGATCTGCAAGGTGCCAACTTCACGATTTCAAGCCTAGGCGCAATTGGTGGTACGGCATTCACTCCGCTTGTCAACTGGCCGCAAGTGGCAATCTTGGGTATTTCACCTGCAACGATGCAACCTGTGTGGAATGGACAAGGTTTTGATCCACGTTTAATGCTTCCATTGTCATTGTCTTATGACCATCGTGTCATTAATGGTGCTGATGCTGCTCGCTTTACCAATAAACTGACGAAGCTGCTTAAAGATATTCGTACATTGCTCATCTAAATATTTTTAACGTATTTTGTCTGCAGAATCAAAACCTCACTTCGGTGGGGTTTTTATTTGTAAAAACAAAAAGCCAGGCTTATAATGGATAAACTTCATTGGGGAGTAGCCGCTGTTCTGCAATAGAACAGGTGATGGTCAACATATTTGCTCTAAAACGAGCATGGTCATCATAGCAAAGAACCAAATGAGCTCTATTTGAGCTTTCTTTTGTTGGCAAGACCTTTGATTTACCATTCTGCAGATTTTTGGCTAGCAGGGATGGTGGGTCATTGGTATTTGTTATGCTAGCCAGAGAAAGACATCATGTATGAATTCCTTCTGTCTACAGGTATCGTCGCACTAGCTGAAATGGGTGATAAAACCCAATTGTTAGCTTTACTTCTTGCTGCACGCTTTCGTAAACCCGTTCCAATCTTAATTGCTATTTTGTTAGCAACAATTGTCAATCATGGAGTTTCCGCTGCTCTAGGACAATGGGTTACAACAATTTTAAGTCCCGAGATCCTCATGTGGATTCTAGCAATAGGATTTATTGCTATGGCTGCTTGGATGCTGGTCCCTGATGAATTAGAGGATGAGTCAGGTAGTATTCAAAAATGGCAAAAATTTGGCGTTTTTGGAGCGACATTTATTTTATTCTTCTTGGCTGAAATTGGCGACAAAACGCAGATTGCGACAGTGGCACTTGCTGCACGTTTTGACAGTATCTGGTGGGTGATGGCTGGAACGACATTAGGTATGATGATCGCTAATGCGCCGGCAGTATTTATTGGTGATAAATTGGCGAATCGATTACCTATCTCCTTGATTCACAAAATTGGCGCAATAATTTTCCTTGTCATTGGTGTGGGCACTTTAGTGCAACATTATTGGTTATAAATGGTTGTATACGCATAAAGATCTGAATCTTCAAAAGTTTTAGTTTATTTATAAATAGTATTGAAATAATGCACCATGAAAGTGATTCATAATGGTGCATTTTTTTAATGGAAGTTATTGATTAGTAAATAAATATAATAAAAATAAATCTTGTTTTTGAAATTAATTTTTTTTAGGATTTCGTCACTAAAAAATTATTTTTAAGAGATTTAAAAATGCTCTCTCAGATTTCTGCACAGGATGCGTGTTTAAGTTGTGGTGCTTGTTGTGCCTATTTCCGTGTTTCATTTTATGGTGCGGAAGCGATGAACATCCCTACCGAGATGGTTGAGGATATTAACCCTGTATATGCTTGTATGGTGGGGACGAATCAAACTAACCCGCGATGCGTTGCTCTAGAAGGAGAAATAGGGAAGCAGGTCTCTTGCTCGATTTATACGTTTCGCAGTTCATCGTGTAGAGAGGTCCAAGCCGGAGATGCGCAATGTGCCAAAGCTCGACAAGCCCATCATCTGATCCCATTAATTGATATTGAAATTGTTCCATCGTCGAATGATGACGATTACGATCAGGTCAGTTAATTTGAATGATTTAAAATATGCTTCTGTTTTATATGCTCTTATTATGATTTTCTCGGATAGTAAATTGTATAAAAATAGGGGTGATGGGTAAATTTCATAAAATTGTCGATAATAAGAAATGAAATTTACCTTAAAATTTGTATATAATGGCGCACGGAAATTACCAGTGAGACTGTTATGTTGACCATCGTTCAAGACGCGTTAACTTTTGATGATGTCCTATTACTCCCTGCCTACTCTACTGTTCTCCCAAAAGATGTCTCTCTAAAGACACGTTTAACTCGCGGCATTAATTTGAATATCCCTCTTGTGTCTGCAGCAATGGATACGGTGACTGAATCCCGTATGGCAATTGCAATGGCACAAAATGGCGGTATTGGTATCCTTCATAAAAATATGGATATTGCAGCGCAAGCTGCTGAAGTACGCCGTGTGAAAAAATTCGAAGCAGGCATGGTGAAAGATCCAATTACAGTAACCCCTGAAACGACTGTGCGTGAGTTAATCGCAATTACGCAAGCGAACAATATCAGCGGTGTGCCAGTGGTGAAAGATGGCAAAGTAGTTGGTATTGTGACAGGTCGTGATACACGCTTTGAAACTAATCTTGAACAGCCAGTAAGCAACATCATGACTGGTCAAGATCGTTTGGTCACTGTTCGCGAAGGTGAATCGAAAGAAAACATTCAGGCACTTCTTCAAAAAAATCGCATTGAGAAAGTGATTGTTGTTGGCGAAAACAACGAACTAAAAGGTTTAATCACTGTAACAGATTTTAATAAAGCTGAGCTTTATCCAAATAGCTGTAAAGATGACTTAGGTCGTTTACGTGTGGGTGCTGCAGTTGGTACAGGTGTAGAAACTCCAAGCCGTGTTGAAGCATTGGTTGATGCGGGTGTTGACGTGATTGTAGTCGATACTGCACATGGTCACTCTGCTGGTGTTATCGAGCGCGTACGTTGGGTTAAAGCCAACTACCCACAAGTTCAAGTCATTGGCGGTAACATTGCGACTGGCGATGCTGCATTGGCTTTACTTGATGCAGGCGCAGATGCTGTGAAAGTAGGTATCGGTCCTGGTTCAATCTGTACGACTCGTATTGTTGCAGGTATTGGTATGCCACAAATTTCGGCGATCGATTCTGTTGCTAACGCACTGAAAGATCAAATTCCATTGATCGCAGACGGTGGTATCCGCTTCTCAGGTGATATGGCAAAAGCGATCGGTGCAGGTGCAAGTACGATTATGGTGGGTTCTTTACTTGCTGGTACTGAAGAAGCACCAGGCGAAGTTGAATTCTTCCAAGGTCGTTATTACAAAGCTTACCGAGGAATGGGTTCATTGGGTGCAATGGCGGGTGCAACAGGTTCTGCGGATCGTTATTTCCAAGACTCTAAAGCAGGTGCTGAGAAGTTGGTTCCAGAAGGTATTGAAGGCCGCGTACCTTACAAAGGGCCAATGGGCAACATCGTGCATCAAATGATGGGTGGTTTACGTTCATCTATGGGTTATACAGGCTCTGCAGTGATTGAAGATCTTCGTCAAAATGCGAAATTCGTGAAAATCACGTCTGCGGGTATGTCTGAATCACACGTTCACGATGTGACCATTACTAAAGAAGCACCGAATTACCGTGTTGGTTAATTGCCTGTTATAAAACAATTTTTAAAAAAAACCGTCATGTAAATGACGGTTTTTTTATTTTGGTGTAAAGTGGTGCGCATTGAAAAAGGATGATGTTAATCACCCGCTAAGAAGTGAGAGAATGAATGAGTTATTTTGGTACTGATGGTATTCGTGGGAAATTCGGTGTATTTCCAATCACACCTGAGTTTGCACTCAAATTAGGGTTTGCTGCGGGTAAAGTACTTAAGCGTAGAACAAAAAGAAATAAACCGATTGTAGTGATGGGCAAAGATCCTCGTTTATCAGGTTATATTTTAGAAGCGGCTTTACAATCGGGTTTAAACGCAGCTGGTGTTTATGTGCATTTATTGGGTCCATTACCTACGCCTGCCATTGCTCATTTAACTCGTGCTTTGCATGCCAGTTTAGGGATTGTCATCTCAGCTTCACATAACCCTTATCATGATAATGGCATTAAGTTTTTTTCTTCAGAAGGAAAAAAATTACCAGACGAGTTTCAAGATGAGATTAATGCTGAACTCGAGAAAGATATTGTCATTGATGATATTGCGAGTCTAGGAAAAAGTGTGCGTGTTGATGATGCTCCAGGTCGTTATATTGAATTTTGTAAATCAACGTTCCCATACCATTATGATTTAAACAATTTAAAGATTGTCGTCGACTGTGCCAATGGAGCAGCATATAACGTGGGTCCTGCGGTATTCCGTGAGCTCGGTGCCAAAGTGATTGCGATTCATAATGAACCGAATGGTTTGAATATTAACCAAGGCTGTGGCTCAACTCATCCTGAGAGTTTGCAAGCTGCTGTTGTTGAGCATCAAGCAGATTTGGGTATTGCATTTGATGGCGATGCAGATCGTGTCATTCTAGTGGATCAGAATGGAAAGCTGATTGATGGCGATCATATTCTATATATCTTGGCGACACAAAGTGTCAATAAACCAGCCGGTATTGTCGGTACGCTCATGAGCAATATGGCACTTGAATTAGCACTTGAAAAAGCAGAAGTTCCACTGCTACGTGCCAAAGTTGGTGACCGTTATGTACTGCAAGGTTTAGAGGAAAACGGTTGGGTTATTGGTGGTGAACCTTCAGGTCACATTTTAACTCTAGACAAGAGCACCACAGGTGATGCGATTATTGCAGCCCTACAAGTCTTAACTGTCATGGTTGAACAGAAGAAAGCATTGCATGAGTTGGTTGCTGACTTTAAATTACTGCCAAACGTGCTTGTAAATGTCCGTTTAAATGCAATGTTTGATCCATACTCAGTACCTGCATTGGCTGCAGAATTTGCCAAAGCCGAAGCGCAACTTAAAGGTCGTGGTCGATTACTGATTCGTAAGTCAGGGACTGAACCTGTAATTCGTGTGATGGTTGAAGGTGATAATCTTCAAGAAGTGACTGCACTGGCACATGCTTTGGCAGATGCTGTACGTGCTAATGCAGCAGCTTAATCGGGGATTGACTCATGAGTGATTTGATTAAAGATCTCAGTGAACTGCGTCTAAATTATCAAAAAGGCGAATTACATGAGAATCAAGTGAATGCTAATCCACATGAACAGTTTTTATTGTGGTTTAACGATGCGTTAGAAGCTCAGCTTCACGAACCGTATGCCATGTCATTAGCTACAGCAAATGCTGAGGGTCGACCGCACGTACGTACCGTATTACTTCGCGGTGCCGATGAAAATGGTTATGCGTTTTATACCAATTATGACAGCCAAAAAGGACTCGACTTAGTAGCCAATCCTTATGCGCAAATTCTGTTTTATTGGGCTGAACAAGAACGCCAAATTCGCATTTCAGGTCGAGTGGTAAAAATTTCAGAACAAGAATCCGCTGATTATTACCATAAGCGCCCGCGTGATAGCCAAATTGCAGCGCATATTAGTACCCCACAAAGTGGTGTGATTGCGAGCCGTGACGAGCTACAGCAACGCTTTAATGATTTGCATGATCGTGTGGCAGATCATCAAACTTTAGATAAGCCTGATTTCTGGGGTGGTTACCGTATAGAGCCAGATTATTATGAGTTCTGGCAAGGTCGCCCAAACCGTTTGCACGACCGTTTGTGTTATGAAAAAATCGACGGTGCGTGGAAATTACAACGATTGATGCCATAAATGTCAAAACTTGAAATCAAGCAACGTCCATTTTTAACACGCCCTGAAAACTTTCAGGGTGTGCCTTCATTTGTTGCCGAAATTTTGGCACGTCGAGGCGTTGAATCTGAACAAGAACTAGAACTGAAATTAAAATACTTATTAGCGCCAACTATGAAGGGGTTAGATGCTGCAATTCAGTTGATCGACCAAGCCATTGATCAACACAAAAAAATTGTGATTGTCGGGGACTATGATGCTGACGGTGCGACCAGTACAGCACTGATGATGCTTGCACTACGTGACATGGGGGCAGATGTTGATTATTTAGTCCCTGATCGCTTTAAGTATGGCTATGGTTTGACACCTGCTATTGCAGATCTTGCGTTTGCCAACTTTACGCCTGATTTGTTGATTACGGTGGACAATGGCATTTCAAGTCATGATGGAGTTAAGCAAGCTCAAGATCATGGGATGCAAGTAATTATTACCGATCACCATCTCACAACCAAGCCAACGCCTATGGCTGAGGCAGTGGTGAATCCGAATCAACTCGGTTGTGAGTTTCCAAGTAAAGCTTTGGCAGGAGTAGGAGTTGCCTTTTATGTGTTGGCGAATTTATCTAGTCATCGTAAAAAAATGGGCAAGTCTTTTGCACAAATGATTAACTATTTGGATTTGGTAGCGCTTGGGACCTATGCCGATGTTGCCAGTTTGGACTATAACAACCGAATCTTAATCGACAGTGGTCTAAAGCGGATTCAACAAGGATTATGTCGCCCCGGGATTTCAGCCTTATTAGATATTGCAAAACGTGATCCTGCAGGACTGAAAGCGCAAGACCTAGGTTTTGTGATTGGACCGCGAATTAATGCGGCAGGGCGTATGGAAACCATGGACATTGGCATCGAATGTCTCTTGGCATCCGACTTGGCTACAGCATATCCTTTAGCGGAACAGCTGAATCAACTCAATGTGGAACGTCGTCAGGTAGAAGGTAAGATTAAACAAGAAGCATTGACTGCATTAGATCAAATTCAGCTAGATAAGGATGCAATACCTGCAGCGTTAATTATGTTTGAGCCACATTGGCATCAAGGCGTGATTGGAATTGTGGCAGGACGCTTAAAAGAGCAGTTCCATCGTCCGAGTATCGTTTTTGCCCGTGATGAAGATGACATTCATATCAAAGGTTCAGCGCGTTCAATTGAGGGAATTCATATTCGGGATGCGATTGAGCGTGTGGCTGAGCAATATCCACATATTGTCAGTCACTTTGGTGGGCATGCTGCAGCTGCAGGTCTAACCATTAAAAAAGAACATTTTGCTGAGTTTAAGCAGGTATTTGAGCAGTTGATTGCCAGTCAAGATGAAAGTCTGTTTACTGCAACCTTATGGACGGATGGGGAGTTGCCAGCTTCAGCTTTCCAAATTGAAACGGTGGACGTATTACAAAATTTAAGTCCTTGGGGGCAAAAGTTTCCTGCGCCTGTATTCGAGGGAGTATTTAAAATTTTGGATTATCGCTGGCTGAAGGATGTGCACTTGAAACTGCGTGTAGCTTTAGAAAATGGTCAAGTGGTAGAGGCAATCGCCTTTAACGCAGCAGATAAATATCAGTTTGATCCGATGCTCAATGAAATTCGCTTGGTCTATGAGCTGGATAAAAATACCTTTAATGGTAATACCAGTTTACAAATGCGCATTGTACATATGCATCAATAAAAAAACCGCTCATCAGAGCGGTTTTTAGCACTCAAAGATCAGAAGCGGTATGCACCACGTATAGCAAAGGTATTACCGTCATCTGCAAAACCAATTCGACCTTCGACACTTACTTGCTGATTGAAGAATTTTTTAGCATTTACACCAAATTCATCAAAAGATCCGCCGTTGAAATCTTGATTGAAATAGTCGACACCCACGCTGAGTGTTTTATCAATGTAATAATCGCCTCTTAAAGAGAACTCGTCTAAATCACCAAATGCAGCACCAGCCTCTAAATTCACATCGTTTGCGCCAATTTGAGTGACATATTTTGCTCGAATAGTAGGGTCAATGCCATCATCATAATCATGATCCCAACCACGTAAACCAGCTGCGACCAATAAAGATGGTGCTAAGAAATAACCAGCTTCAACTTTATAGAAAGTTATATCAAAGTCGGGAGTATTCGGAGCTTTTTCAGTTTCCTGAGAAATATTGGCATTTAGATAGAAATCAGTGTTTGGAACAAAATATTCAACTCCAACACCATAATTCCAATATTCGTTTACATCAAAGTCGTCATAAGACACTTGTGCATTCACGTTGCTTGAACGATTTAAAAATGCAGCTTCGTTTAATGGAGAGTTCTTGATTTGAACAGGATTAAAATAATATGTGCCATCAAGCGCAAAACCTGCAGAATTGCTACCATTATCAGGATCGATCAATTTGGCTGTAGCCCCAACTTCAGCTTGATACGCATGTGCAGTTCCTAAGCTTGCAATAAGTGCAGTCGCAAGTGTAATTTTTTTAAACATATATTGACTCTCTTTGTTATAGAAATATGACTGTTTTGTGACAGCTGGTTTCTATTGTAAGAACAAAAGGGGATGAGTCAATGCACAAAAAATGACATTCCATCGGGTTTTTGCACAAAAAAAAGCCCATCATTAAGATGGGCTTTTAATAAACATTAAATCTTAATCAAGATATTAGAAGCGATATTTAGCAGCTAAACCGAATTTGTTGTAATCATTATTCGCAAGTTCACCAAAACCTACACGACCTTCTAAGCTTACTTGAGGTGTGAAGAATTTACGTGCGCTTACACCAAACTCGTTTGTATCTGCAGGACCAGTATCTTTACTATAGTAATCTACACCAACACTTAAAGTTTTATCGATGAAGTAATCAGCAGCTAGATTATATTCATCAAGGTCACCAAATGCAGCGCCAGCTTCTAAGTTGATATCTTTACCGTTAGACAATGTAGTTACATATTTAGCACGTAATGTTGGGTCAACACCATCATCATAGTCGTTATCGTAACCCTTAAGACCTGCTGCAATTAATAAGCCAGGTGCAGGCAAATAACCTACTTCAGCACCATAAACTGTCTCATCAAAATCAGGTCCAATATCAAATTTACGATCATCACGACCAACATTACCGCTTACATAAAAATCAGAATTAGGTACGAAGTATTCAACACCTACGCCGTATTGATGTCTTTCATCATCACCAACTTCGCTGTATTGGTATTTCGCATTTACATTACTTGCACGATCAAGGAATGCAGCTTCAGCTAGTGGAGCATTGCGTGTTTGAACTGGTTGGAAATAATAAGTACCATCAACACCAAATGAACCACTTGTACTACCATTATCAGGATCGATAAGACCTGCAGAAGCACCTACTTCAGCTTGATATGCATTTGCAGTTCCAGTTACAGCTAAAGCAGAAAGAAGTGCAGACGCGATTGCTAATTTTTTCATGGATACTTCCCCTCAATAGAGTTAGTTGTTAATACATTTTTTGTTACAAGTTCAGTGTAGGGGAAAATCATGAAGGATCAATCAAGCAAAAGTAACAGTAATGTATCTTGTGTAATTTTTATGTAAAAATAAAAATTTAAGTTATTGATTTTAAAAAATAAAAAAACATGTTAATTCATGTGAAAGATAAGGTGTTTTAGTCATTTTATGTTGCTTTTGAATATGAATTGTATGCAATTTGAACGAAAGTAGCAGTTTTGGGACTGCTACTTCCCCCTGTTGAATGGAATTAGAATCGATATGTTCCGTTTACATTAAACTTATTTTCATCATCACTGAATCTTAAAATACTCCCAAGAGAGAGGTTATTATTGATAAAGTATTTGCCACGTAATTGGTATTCGTCTTTATGAATTTTACTAGTGCTATTCGTATCTCGCGTATAAGCACTACCTAGGCTTAAGCGTTGAGTTAAATAATAATCCCCACCAAATGTAATCGAATCAATATCATGTCCAAAGCTACCATCCAATTCTAAATTGAGATATTGACCATTTTGGCCTAATGGGGTGACATATTTGGCTTTTAAAGCAAAAGCATTTTCATCAAAGCCTTCACCTTTATAAGCATTAATACCTACTGCTATCAGTAAATTTTGAATAGGAGTATAACCAACGAGAGCTCTATAGGTGGTTAGATCGAAACGCTGCTTAGCATGAGATGAACCGTTTAGTGAGCTTGAGCGTGACTCCACTTTATAATGTTGACGACCGACCTCACCTGTGAAGTACAGTTGATCAATATAATATTCTCCCCCTATTGAATAGCCGTGCAGCTCTTGTTTGCTTTGTGCAACTGTTTCATTTATATACACTTTATCGTCTTTAATATGCTGAAAACTATATTTCGCTGAAACGCGATTATGGTGGCCAAGAAATGCAGCCTCATTAAGTGGTTTATTTTCAGTATCAACTGCTTTGAAGTAATAAGTACCTTCTGTTTCAAATACACCGTGATAATCAACCTTGAGACTATCATGGTCAAAATAGGTATATCCAGCATCAATTTGAGCTTGGTAGGCCATAGCTGAAGTTGTCAAAGGGAGGATGGCCAAAGCCAAATAGGTTTTGTTCATTTTCATAAGTCTCTGCTTATTGTTGTAAAAATAAAGTAAGTATTTTTTAATAATTAAATGTATTGTTAATAATAACTAAACAATGGTCAAGAGAATATTGAATAAAAAAGCAAACTCTCAAGTTTTACTTGGCTGTGTTAAAATATTGCCAATTTTGATATAGACATATTTAGGATCTACACCGTGGAAATTAATCCTTATCTTCTCCAGCTGAAAGACTTGAACGAACGTGGTCAAACACTACGGGGGTATCTTTGACTACGATCTAAAGAAAGAGCGTTTAGAGGAGGTTCTCCGCGAACTTGAAGATCCAGCAATTTGGAATGATCAAAATCGTGCTCAAGCGATGGCAAAAGAAAAAGGTGAGCTCGAAAACGTTTTAAATGTTTTAGATGGTTTAGCAACACAACTTGATGATGCACAAGCGATGCTTGATCTTGCTGTAGAAGCGGATGAAGAAGAAATGCTTGCAGATGTTCAAGCAGAACTTGATTCAGCTGAGGCTGAACTGGCTAAACTTGAATTCAGACGTATGTTTAGTAATCCAATGGATCCAAATCCTTGCTATGTCGAAATTCAAGCGGGGTCAGGTGGTACTGAAGCTCAAGATTGGGCATCTATGCTATTACGTATGTACTTACGTTGGATTGAGCGTCATGGCTTTAAAGCTGAGTTAATGGAAGAGTCTGACGGTGATGTGGCTGGGATTAAATCGGCAACTATTCGTGTAGAAGGCGAATATGCTTATGGTTGGTTACGTACTGAATCAGGTGTACATCGCTTAGTCCGTAAATCACCTTTTGACTCAGGCAACCGTCGTCACACTTCATTCTCAGCGGTTTTTGTGTCTCCAGAAATTGATGACAACATTGAAATTGAGATCAATCCAGCAGATGTTCGAACGGATACATACCGCGCTTCAGGTGCAGGTGGTCAGCACATTAACAAAACAGATTCTGCCGTGCGTTTAACCCATGGACCTACTGGAATTGTGGTTGCTTGTCAGAACCAGCGTTCACAACATGCTAACCGTGATCATGCTTGGAAACAGCTTCGTGCTAAATTGTACGAATTGGAAATGAATAAGCGTAATGAAGCAGCTCAAGCACTAGAAGATTCTAAATCGGATATTGGGTGGGGGAGCCAAATTCGATCTTATGTGTTGGATGATTCACGTATTAAGGACTTACGTACTGGCGTTGAAAATTCAAATACGGGTGCCGTGCTAGATGGTGATCTTGATAAATTTATTGAAGCTAGTTTGAAACAAGGGCTTTAATATTTTTTTAAAAAAAGGCAGGGCAAAAGCCCTGCCTTTTTCGTTCTAGCACGAAGCTTGCTAGATTAAATCAGTTCAATGTTAGAATCAGAATTATTCGGCACAGTCATTCATAAACTCGATTTGTTAAATATCGTAATAATTCGATATTAATATCTATAAAAATCGATATAATGAGTTCAGCACAGTGCAGATCATTAACTTGAGTGAAATGAGATGGATACTGAAGCAATTTTTAAAGCCTTATCGAACCCGATACGCCGCCAAATTTTACAATGTTTAAAAGATCCAGAGCGCTTTATTCCACAAGATGAGTGCGTGCAAGATTTTAGTCGTGGCGTATGTGCAGGACAGATTGAAAAAATTGCAGATGTATCTCAGTCAACCATGTCTAATCATTTATCTGTTTTACAGCAAGCAGGTTTGGTTCATGTTACTAAGCATGGTCAATGGTCTTATTTTTCTCGTAATGAAGCACTGATAAAAAGTTTTGCAGAACACCTTCAACAATCACTCTAACGATAATGAGTGAAGAGGATAGATGAATGACTGATTTTAGTAGCCCAGTAGTCTTTGGTGAATTAAAGCTCAAAAATCGCGTGGTTATGGCACCTTTAACGCGTAGTCGTGCGACAGATGATCGCGTACCAACAGAAATGATGGCTGAGTATTATGCGCAACGTGCAAGTAGTGGATTAATTATCTCAGAAGCGACCGTAATTTCTGAGGAGGCGAATGGCTATTTAAATACGCCAGGATTATTCACTGATGCTCAAGTAGAAGGGTGGAAGAAAGTAACCCAAGCTGTTCATGATAAAGATGGCTTAATTGTCGCTCAGCTTTGGCATGTTGGACGTGTGTCACATCCAGATTTACTGAAGGGTGATATACCCGTTTCGGCGAGTGCTGTTCAACAAGCCGGACATGTCAGTTTGTTGCGTCCGAAACGTCCTTATGTCTTGCCACGTCCATTAAAAATTTCTGAAATTCACGCGATTACAGCGCAATATAAAGAAGCAGCAATTCGTGCTAAAGAGGCAGGATTTGATGGTGTGGAATTGCATGCGGCGAATGGTTATTTAATTGATCAATTCTTGCAATCGAAAACCAATCAGCGTGAAGATGAATATGGTGGCTCGGTTGAAAATCGTGCGCGTTTCTTGTTAGAAGTCGTGGATGAGCTAATTGAAGTTTGGGGTGCTGGTCGAGTAGGTGTACATTTAGCTCCTCGTGGTGATGAACACGATATGGGTGATGATGATCCACGTGAAACTTTCGGTTATGTGTTAGAACAACTCGGTCAAAGACACATTGCATTTTTCTTTACACGTGAATATTTGGCAGAAGACAGTATTAGTCAAGAATTAAAAGCGCGTGGACAAGGTATTCCTTTTATTGCCAATATGCGTTTAAGTCGAGAGGATGCTTTACAACTTCTCACTTCAGGTCAAGCTGATGCAGTGTCTTTTGGTAAAGATTATATCGCCAATCCTGATTTATATGAGCGTTTGGTACACAATGCTCCTTTGAATGAATTAAAGTTAGAAAATATGATCGGGACGAAT
This sequence comes from Acinetobacter sp. ANC_7634, assembly GCF_056779875.1. Classification (NCBI taxonomy): domain Bacteria; kingdom Pseudomonadati; phylum Pseudomonadota; class Gammaproteobacteria; order Moraxellales; family Moraxellaceae; genus Acinetobacter; species Acinetobacter sp. ANC_7634. Next base: position 161,234 of record NZ_JBWYIT010000002.1, read on the forward strand.
GTGGCTCAAGGCTATATCGATTATCCTTTTTTACAAGGAAATTGAAATTTAAGATAAGTATTTGAACCGAAAAAATTCGCAGGGTATGATCTCAACTTCGTGGTCATGCCCTATTTTTTTAAGAAAGCTCGAGGTCTTACGTTTTGACAACTCCATTTTGGTATAACGCAGCATTGGCTTTACTAAAGCCAATTTATAAATGGCGTATAAAAAAGCGAGCAGACAATATTGAGCAATTTCATCAAGAGTGCTTAGAGCGCTTCGGTCCGTTTCAATCTCCAAAAAATCTTAATGCGATATGGTTTCATGTGGTTTCAGTTGGAGAAACCAATGCTGCACAACCTCTGATAGAACATTATTTAAAGCTTGGGTATGCTGTGTTGGTTACGAATACCACCAAAACAGGTCAGGCACGAGCTAAATCCTTATTTGCAAAAGCACCATATGTAGATCTTTTTCAAGCAGTATATTTACCTGCAGATCAAAAAAAATTAGTCAGTGCTTTTTTTAAAAAATATCAACCTAAAATGTTGGTTTTGGTTGAAACAGAACTATGGCCTAATTTAATTGATCAGGCGAAAATTAGTAAAATACCCACTTTTTTGGTGAACGCACGTTTATCTAAAAAGTCAGCAAAAGGATACGCCAAAGTACCAAGTATTACTCAGCCTATGCTCAGCGGTCTGACTCAACTTTTGACTCAAGATGAAGCTTCACTGAATCGATTTAGGGCTTTAGGTGCTGCTACAGCGCATAGTCAAACAGTGGGTAGTATTAAGTTTGATATTCATGCGCCCGAAGAAATGCTATTGAAAGCGCAACAAATTTATCAAGATTGGGATTTGCAAGCACGCCAAATTATTACGATTGCAAGCACACATCATCCTGAAGAGAAAAATCTGTTATCTAAGTTTAAAGATTATTTAAATGATCATCCTGCCGTCTTGCTGATTATTGTACCGCGTCATCCAGAACGTTTTGATGAAGTTGCACAAGCCATTCAAAGTCATGAGTTAAAAATGCATCGACGTAGTTTAGGTGAAATTATTGAGGCTGATACACAAGTTTATCTTGCTGATAGTATGGGTGAAATGTGGATTTGGTATGCATTGAGCCAAGCAAGTTTTGTGGGTGGATCATTAAATGAACCTGGCGGTGGGCATAATATCTTAGAGCCAATATCACTCAATGTCCCGACTGTGATTGGACCGAACTACTTTAACTTTCAAACCATTGTCGATGAATTTGTGGAAGAAAAAGGGATTCTAATCGGTCAAACTACGGAAGAGGTGGTGAATCATCTTATTCAGTGCTTATCTCAGGATGAAACGATTTTAGCAGTACAAAATCAGGCTCAAAAGATCATGCAACGGAATACAGGGTCATTGCAAAAACATATTCATGTCCTGAATCAATACCTTTAGTTTTAAGTATATGAATATTGTATTGCTTGATCCTGTATCAGCACAGGATGACCTCTGGAAGATTCAATCAGCACGCCAAATTGAGCATCTGAAGCATCAACTTGATATTAAAATTGGAGATACTTTAAAGGTTGGTATTAGAGGTGCTGGTCGATATACAGCTGAGGTCATAGAAATTTCTGAAAGGAAAATCTTAATTCAGCCACTCTATGAAGAGCCTGTACCGAAGAAATTACCTGTAACGTTAATCGTTGCTATGCCTAGACCGAAAGTATTGAGACGATTGATTCAAGATGCTGTAACTTTAGGCGTAGAAAAAATCATTTTGCTGCACAGCTATCGGGTCGATAAAAGCTATTGGCAAACACCATTTTTACAGCAAATTGATCACTATGTTCAACTGGGCTTAGAACAAGCGGGTGATACATTTCCACCTGAAATCGAAATATATAAACGCTTTAAACCTTTTGTGGAAGATGTTCTTCCTCAAATGATTTCCGTTGAACGACCAGCTTATGTAGCACATCCTTATGCAACCCACAGTATGCCTCATGCGATTGAGCACCCATGTACGATATTGATTGGGCCTGAAGGTGGTTATATTCCTTATGAGATTGATTTACTCATAAAAAACGGCTGCCAAGCTGTCAGCTTAGGCAACCGAATTATCCGTACTGAAACAGTGATTCCTTATGTGTTAGGTTGTCTGTTTAGCACGTGGTGACTCATCTTCTTGTGAAGAATCTCCGCGATAGACTTTAACCTCTTGAACTGGATATGGAATCGAGATTTCATGTTCAGCAAAAGCTTGAATCACTTTTTCTTGAACTAAACTAATAGATGTAGATGTCGCAGTTTCACCCGTATTCACCCACCAACGTACAGTGAGGTTGATTGAGAAATCAGCTAAGGCAGAGACATTCACGCTAAATGCAGGTTGACTGAGGATTTGTTGATCCCGGTCTAAAATACTCAAAATAATATCTTTCGCTTTTTGAACATCATCTTCGTAACCAATACCGACCACGAATTCACAACGACGACGTGGATATGCCGTATTAACAGTAACTGCATTGGTATAAACCGTTGCGTTGGGAATAACGATACGGCGACCATCAGGTGAACGTAAGTAGGTTGCACGAATTTGAATATCTTCAACGGTCCCCTCTAAACCATTCACAATGATATCGTCGCCAATTTTGAAGGGTTCACCGAGTAGAATTAAGATACCAGAGAGCAGGTTTTGAAAAATATCTTTAAATGCAAAACCAATTGCGACAGATCCGATCCCCAGTGCACTCATCAGCTGTCCAGGTGTAAACCCTGGAATTGCAATAACCATCGCAATTAAGAAGCCAAAGAAAATAATAAAAGAGCTACCGACGCGGTTGAGGACGAGCACTAAATTTTGTTTGGTATATGAACGCTCTGAAAGTGCTTTTCTGACAAATAATTTGAACAGCTTAGACAACAACCAAAATAAGGTAAATACAATCAAAGCAATACAGATATAAGGGATTCGTTCCCAAAAGCCATCCATGATTTTATCAATGGTGGTATATGCATCATTGTATTTCGCAGTATGTGCAATGACGGTTTGAGCCGTTTTCTCACTTGCATCTTGTAGAAGTTGAGTCGTACCTTGAGCCACCTGACTCAAAGAATTTTGTTGTTCAGCCACGAGTGTTCCAAATGTATTGAATGTTTACATTTTGCCTGAAAATACAGTGAATAAAAATCACGTTCGCAGGTTTTATCGTCATTTTTATTCATTGAATAAACTGAAAATAACAAAAAAATTGCATGTTTTTATAAACATTCAGCACCTTGTCCAACAAAAAAATCGAAATGGTATTTATTGATAAAAAAATGGAGTTTTTTGACAACGACAGATTTTACTTGCTTAGGAATGATGATCAGCAATGATTCGGATCATTGATTGTTAGATATTTTAGGTTGTTCAATTGGCAAGAAGATACGGATAACTTTTGAAATAAATGAATGCTCAGTCTACGACCAAAGCATGATTGTTTGAAATTTTAAAGTATAGTCATACTCAAGATATAAGACAAAAAATGATCAGTATGATCAAGACAACTCTCGAGATGAGAAACATAAATCAAGGATGCGAATTATGAATGAAATATATCCAGTACCCGAAGTTTTTAAAAAAACTGCACGAACCAATGAAGAGCAATATTTCGAGCGGTATAAAGCATCTATTGAAAACCCCGAAGCATTTTGGACCGAAGCAGCCAAGAAACTAGACTGGATTAAGCCTTTTACACAAGTCAAAAATACCAACTTTGATAAAGAGAATTACAAAGTTGAATGGTTTGCAGATGGCCAATTAAATGTCAGTGAAAACTGTCTCGATCGACATTTAAAAGAACACCCACATAAACCTGCGATTATTTGGGAAGGTGATCATCCATCACGCCATAAAATTATTTCATTTGAAGAATTACACGATGAAGTTTGTCGTTTTGCCAATGTTCTCAAGAAGCATGGCGTGACCAAAGGCGACCGTGTTGTTCTGTATATGCCAATGGTCCCTGAAGCAGCCATTGCGATGTTGGCATGTACGCGTATTGGCGCAGTACATTGCGTGGTGTTTGGAGGTTTTTCACCAGATTCTTTAGCAAGTCGTATTGATGATAGCCAAGCAAAAGTCATCATTACAGCAGACTCGGGCATGCGGGGTGGTAAGCCAATTCCACTGAAAGAAAACGTTGATGCAGCGATGGAGCTTGAAGGGACGAGTTCTGTACAAAATGTCATTGTGGTGCATCGTACTGGTAACCCAATCACAATGCATGAAGGTCGTGACCTGTGGTATCACATGGAAATCATGACAGTCACAGATATCTGTCCACCTGAACCAATGAATTCAGAGGATCCGCTGTTTATTTTATATACTTCAGGCTCAACGGGTAAACCTAAAGGTGTGCTACATACTACAGGCGGTTATCTGACTTACGCGAACTTTACCTTTAGGGAAGTATTTGATTTAAAACAAGACGATATTTTCTGGTGTACCGCTGACGTCGGTTGGATTACTGGTCACTCTTATGTGTTGTATGGTCCGCTTTCAAATGGGACGACAACATTGATGTTTGAGGGTGTTCCACAATATCCAACTTGGGCACGCACAGGACATATTGTAGATAAGCACAACGTCACAATTTTATATACGGCACCAACGGCGATCCGAGCGATGATGCGTGAAGGTGATGCATTTATCCGTGAAAGTGACCGTAGTAGTTTACGCTTGTTGGGCTCCGTCGGAGAGCCAATTAATCCTGAAGCTTGGAACTGGTACTACACCGTAGTTGGTGAAAGTCGTTGTCCAATTGTAGATACATGGTGGCAAACTGAAACAGGTGGCTTCATGATTTCGCCTTTACCGGGCGCAACTGCACTTAAACCTGGTTCTGCAACACGCCCATTCTTTGGTGTACAACCTGCTTTGGTTGATGCTGATGGTAAAGAGCTAGAAGGAGAGGCTGAAGGTAATTTGGTGATCAAAGATTCTTGGCCAGGACAAATGCGTACCATTTGGGGTGATCCAGATCGTTTTATCGAGGCATATTTCTCAACTTATCCAGGGAATTATTTCACGGGAGATGGTGCACGCCGTGATAAAGATGGTTATTACTGGATTACGGGGCGAGTGGATGATGTTCTGAACGTTTCGGGACACCGCTTGGGGACTGCAGAGATTGAAAGTGCATTGGTTGCACATGAACATGTTGCAGAAGCAGCCGTTGTGGGTATGCCACATGACATCAAAGGTCAAGGGATTGCAGCCTATGTAACTTTACAGGCAGATACGCCAGAGTCAGCAGAACTCAGGAAAGAGCTAGTAGGTTGGGTAAGAAAAGTTTTAGGACCTGTGGCTACACCAGATGCAATTTATTGGGCGCCAGCATTGCCAAAAACACGTTCAGGCAAGATTATGCGCCGAATTTTGAGAAAAATTGCTGCTAATGAGCTAGATAGTTTGGGGGATACCTCAACTTTGGCAGATCCACAGGTCGTGGATCAATTAATTGCTGAAGTGAAATCACAGCAGTAATCCCGATTAAACAGACGAAGTCATGTTTTAAATACCGTTAGTTCAACTAGCGGTATTTTTAGTTCAGTGATAAGAAAAGCAGGCATTGTGATAAGTCAAATCATGTTGATCTGCTAAGCTTATCAGCAGATGCGATACGGAACATAACAATGAATTCTCCCCTAAATTTTAACCCTGAAACGCCACTTGAGACTGCGCAAATACTTGCATCTGAGTTTGCGAAGACCGCAGCAGAACGCGACAAACAAGGTGGAAATCCAAAGGCTCAGCGAGATCTAATTCGACAAAGTGGTTTGTTGTCTTTATCTATTCCAAAAGAATTTGGTGGGCAAGGTGCAACTTGGAGCACGATTTTTAAAACTATTCAAACCATTGCTCAAGTTGATAGTTCACTTGCGCATGTATATGGCTTTCATCATTTGCTTATTGCGACGGTACAACTTTTCGCACAGCCAGCTCAATATGGAGATTGGTTTAGACAAACTGCCAAACACAACTTATTTTGGGGAAATACGTTAAATCCATTAGATCGTAGAACAACCGCGAAACAAGTTTCTGACGAAGAATTTATCTTCCATGGTGATAAAAGTTTTTGTTCTGGATCAATTGATTCAGATATCTTGCTCTGTTCAGGATTTAATGAAGATGGAAAGTTACTGATTGGCGTGATTCCAACAGCACGAGAGGGCGTGAGCTTTCTTGGAGATTGGAATAATATGGGGCAACGTCAAACGGATAGTGGTACCAGTCATTTTGAACAGGTCAAAATTCGCAAGGATGAATTACTCCTCAATCCCGGTCCTTTAAGTACACCTTATTCAAGTTTGAGACCGCTAATTGCTCAATTGATTTTCGTGCATTTATTTTTAGGTGTTGCTGAGGGAGCGTTCAATGTTGCGAAAGAGACAGTTCAAACACAAAAAGCTTGGTCGAAATCACTGGTTGAACAAGCGGTGAATGATCCGTTTACCCAAAAGCATTTCGCCGAATTTTATGTGCAACTTGAAGGTGTGCGCTTGCTCGCGGAAAAAGCGATCAATACATTACAAAAGGCGTGGGATGAAGGGGAAACATTAACTGCGGAGCAACGTGGTGAAGCCTCAATTGCAATCGCCACCGCCAAAATCGCAGCGACTCATACTTCACTTTATGTGACACAAAATATTTTTCAAGTGATGGGTGCACGCGCGACTACTGCAAAACTGAATTTAGATCGATTCTGGCGTAATGTACGAACCCAAACCCTGCATGATCCAATTGATTATAAATATCAGGAAGTCGGAGAGTGGGCATTAACTGGAAAAATTCCAGATCCAAGTTTCTACTCTTAGATCCAATTGATTATGAAAAAAGCCTCTATCGTAGAGGCTTTTATTTATTTTTGATGAATATTTTCTAAAGTATCGACAAGCGTACGTGTCATCTGATCAATTTCGTAATTGACTTGATCGCCGACTTGAACATATTTCCATGTGGTTAGGCGTAAAGTTTCTGGAATAAGATCGATTGAGATTTGATTGTTTGCACGATCAACCCGATTGACTGTCAAACTGCAGCCATTTAAACCGATAAAGCCCTTTAAGAAGAAATATTTGATATTGCCATTTGGAATTTCAAGGTCGATATGAAACGTTTCACCATTTTTGGTTAAATGCTTTACGGTTGCAGTGCCTTCAATATGACCATATAAATTATGCCCACCATTCTCAGCACCTACTTTAGCGGAGCGTTCAATGTTGACCTCATCACCGACGTTGAGTTGACCTAAAGTGGTTAATTCAAGTGTTAGATTTGAAACATCAAAATGCACTTGACCAGCGATCAAATCAATTTGTGTAGCGGTTAAGCAAACACCATTAATCGCAACACTGGCGCCGATAAATACATCATGAAAAAGATTGAGCGCATTAGAAATAACAAAAGTCCGATATCCCTCTTTATGCTGTATATCTAATACTTTTTCTAACCCTTGCACGATACCTGTATACATAATAAACCTTTGCCTAAAAATAAATCTTAATTGCTTTTAATCCTACCTGATATCGTAGAGATGATCATCTTACGCAGATCAATTGGTTCTAGGTAAAAAGAAGGTCAATACACCCAGTAGTGGTAAGTATGAGCTAAAGTGAAAGACCCAACGAATACCTTGATGATCTGCTACATAGCCCAAAGCTGCTGCCGCGATACCGCTGATCCCAAACATCAAACCAAACATCAAACCAGAGACCATGCCGACACGACCTGGCATCGCTTCTTGTGCATATACAACCATTGCTGAAAATGCGGAAGACATAATCAATCCAGCAAGAATCGCAAAGATACACGTCCACATCAAATTCACATGTGGCATGAGTAATGCAAAGGGTGCCATGCCAATAAAGGAAATCCAAATGACAGCTTTACGACCTATTTTGTCACCGATAGGGCCGCCAGCAAAAGTACCGATTGCTACTGCGGCTAAAAAAGCAAATAAATAAAGCTGAGCTTGTTGAATACTGACCTGAAACTTTTCGATCAAATAGAAGGTATAGTAATTTCCAATACTTGCAATGTACGTGAATTTTGCAAACATTAACGCACAGATAATCACAATTCCCTGTACAAGTTTAGAACCTTTCAACGGTGTTGATTGCTTGGCTTTTACTGCTGAAGCAGCTTGAACACCATATTGAATGGTCCATCGACTGATTCTGTAAAGCAGATAAATAGCGAAAATGGCAAATATCATGAGCCAAGCAACTGAGGCTTGGCCGTTCGGTACAATGATTGCTGCGGCCAACAGTGGCCCAACGGCAGAGCCGCTATTACCACCCACTTGAAAAGCGGATTGAGCAGTTCCGAAGCGACCACCTGATGCTGTTCTCGCTACTCGTGAGGCTTCTGGGTGAAAGGCAGATGAGCCCACACCGATGAGTGCTGCTGAAATCAGTAAGATTGGAAAAGTCCATGCAAATGCCAGCAAAACGATACCTAGCAGTGTAACGCACATACCCAAAGGGAGGAGGTAGGGCTTAGGATGCTTATCAGTGTAGAGTCCAACCCAAGGTTGCAGAATAGATGCAGTCATTTGATAGACCAAAGAAATAATCCCGATTTGGGTAAAGCTCAAGTCAAAATTGAGTTTCAGCATGGGATAAATGGCTGGTAAGCAAGACTGGATCAGATCATGTAATCCATGCGCTAATGCAATAGCGAAAATAATATGAACCGCCATTTTATTCGCTGAAGCACCAGAGGAATTGTTTGAATGTTCTATTGATTGAATTGAACCCATAAGGCTGTGCTGTCTTCATTTTTGAGGTGATTATAACCGTGCAACAGCGGAACAATGTACGATTTATTCAATTTTCGATGTACTGTTGCTGATCAGATTATATGAACTATCCAATAAAAAGCCCCCAAGCCGAGCCTTGGGGGTTAAGTTGCTACTGCATGACGCTATTATTATAGTTATCAGGGTCAAAACAAGACTGAACAAAGCGCTGATTTCATTCAGATCGTTGTTAATTAATCGAAGACCAATTAAGCTGATTTAGCGGTAATGTGTTGTTGCTGTTCAGCTTCGAGTTTTCGAACTAAAGGCAGTACTTTTTCACCAAAATATTCAACTTCCTCTATAAAATGTAAGAAGCCAGATAAGATCAGATCCACACCAACTGATTTTAATTCAACGATACGTTCAGCAATTTGTTGCGGTGTACCGATGAGATTTGTTCTGAACCCGTCGTTGTATTGGACAAGATCTTCAAATGTTGATTTTGCCCAGTTACCTTCACCTTCTTGAGTTGCGGCACCAGCTTCACGAGTTGCATCACCAAAGGCATTGACTGCTTCTACATTTGCATTGTCAATGATTTCTTGAAGTACAGCTTTTGCTTCCTCTTCAGTATCGCGAGCAATGATAAAGGCATTCACCCCAATTTTGACTTGATGTTGATTCAGCTTGGCTTTTTCACGGATGTCATCAATCTGCTTTTTAATTTCAGCAGGCGTGTTTCCATTGGTGAAATACCAATCAGAAACACGAGATGCCATATCACGTGCGGCACGCGAGCTACCCCCTTGGAAAATTTCAATATGTGGGCTTTGAACAGGTTTTGGCTTCAAGGTGTAGTCTTTAAATTGATAATATTTTCCATCAAAACTAAAGTTATCCTGCGTCCAAATGCCTTTTAAGCTACGAATAAACTCCTCTGAACGTGCATATCGTTGATCGTGTTCAGGCCATTCTTCACCGATGGCATCAAATTCACCACGGAACCATCCGCTCACAACATTAATAGCGATACGACCATTGGTTAAATGATCAATTGTCGCGAGCTGTTTAGCCGCCAGCGCGGGTTTCCAAGGGCCTGGTAAAATTGCTGCGATTACACGTAACTTTTCAGTTTTTGCCAATAAGCCATGACTAAAGCTTACAGATTCATGCTGATTCTCCGCACCGTATCCTGCCGTGAATCGAATCTGTGTCAAAGCATATTCAAATCCACTTTTTTCAGCAGCTTGCGCGAGTCGAACATTGTAGTCGTAGCTCCAGTCTGTTCGTTGTTCAACATTACTGACGACAAGACCACCACTGACATTTGGAACCCAATAGGCAAATTTAATCGCTTGTTTTTCTGCATTAGACATGGCTTATACCCTCATTGATTCAATTATATTTATGCCACTTCAATTTTTGGGGCAGCATTATTCTTGTGATGCAAGCGTGACTCTGCTGCATCTAAACTTGGTACTGCTGCTGAAGGCAATACTTCTTCTTGTTCGATTTGTTTGTTAATGCCCAAGTTCTGATTGGCTTGTTGGGTTTTATCTTTAACGACTTCAGCACGTTTACCTTTGGCTGGTGCCCACTCTAAAATTGGTAAAGCACGAGCAATGGCTAAGGTAATGCGCGCACGTAATAGTTCACTGTGAATGGTGTATTCAGGCGTAAAATCACGATCAGTTGCATAAACGCCAATTGGCAAAGTCTGTGCTTGGAAGAAGCTAAATAAAGGACGCAATTGATGCTCAAGTACTAAGGCATGGCGATCACTGCCCCCTGATGCAGCTAGTAATACAGGCACATCAACCAGCGCAGTTTGTTCTACAAAGTCAAAGAAATGTTTAAATAAACCTGTGAAAGATGCGCGATATACGGGCGTTCCCACAATCAATGCATCCGCGGCTTCAACAGCAGCAAGATCATCTTGAACACGTTGCGGCAGCTGATTGCGATAAATGGCACCACCTAATAAATGACCGATTTCGCTAAATTTAATAAAATGCACATTAATAGGTGTTGCTTCACCTAACTCATCCAAAATCGCTTGAACAAGCGCTTCAGTTTTTGAAGGATTATTTAGACCGCCAGAGACAGCAACGATATTTAATGGTTTTTGTTGAGCAGTAGACATAGTACAAACCTAAAAATTTAAAATTAATCTCGGATGCACTATTTATGTGGATTTATGCTTATTCTGTAAAATAAGCAAAATAAGAATAAATATCATTTTTGCGTATATAGCGATAATTTAATCTTTTTGAGATATAAATAAGTGATAAATAACTGAATAAACGTATATTTATGATTATGAATAAGCTATTTCAATATTTGAATAAATTTTATATTTAAAAGTGATGTGCTTATCGAATTTTCAAAATTACATAAAAAAATCGCGTTTGTAAGATTTAGCCCGACATTTTCTGCAAAAATTCGTTAATATTTATATATCCTTAACAGCTATAGCACAGTTAGTATATTGATTGTGTTTGAGATCTCTCGCCTCGCTTATGAATATTTTAATCGTTGATGATCATCCACTGTTTCGTCATGCTTTAATTCAAGCAGTTCGTTACAGCTTACCGCAAGCCCAAATCCATGAAACAGCTGCTGTTAATGAATTTTATGAACGTTTAGAAAAAGGTCCTGAACCAGATTTAGTGCTTTTAGATTTGAATCTTCCAGGTGCATCAGGCTTCTCAGCGTTGGTGCATGTGCGTGCACAGTATCCATCGTTACCAATTATTGTCGTATCGGCGCATGAAGAAGTTTCAATTATTCAACGCTCGATTGCACATGGTGCAATGGGCTATATTCCAAAATCAGCGCATCCAAGTCACATTGGTGAAGCGATTCGTCAGGTATTAGAAGGGGATATGTGGTTACCACCAAACCTGCCTGCGAATTTAAACTTTGATCCACGTGCTGCAGATGAAACAGCTTTAGCAGAACGTATTCAATCTCTAACACCACAACAATTCCGAGTGTTAATGATGGTTGCGGAAGGTTTGTTGAATAAACAGATCGCATACGAACTTGATGTTTCTGAAGCAACGATTAAAGCGCATGTGACCGCGATTTTCCGTAAATTAGGCGTTCAAAATCGTACTCAGGCTGTATTAGCGATTAATGCATTAAACATCGAAGAAAAACGTGTTTAATTGATTCTTAGATTTGAAAAAAAGACCTAATCAAAGGTCTTTTTTTCGATGCGTATCTACTTTAGGCTAAACAGTCCTGTTTAGGTGTCAACTCATTACAATATAGAGGATTGAGTGCACATTGAAGTTCATCAATTTGATCTTGTGTTACATAGCCCTTGCGTTTTAAATATTCTGCAACGCGATCATCTCTAAGACTTAAAAAAGCGGCATCATAAACTTTCAGATCAACAAAGAGTGCAGCCGTTTCAAGTCCATTAAAACGATCTAAAAATACCTCATTGCCATACATGAGAAAAATATGATCGAAATCTGCATATGCATCGATGCCCAGTTGTTCTGCGAGTGCAAGCGGCGGTGTTTTGATGAAGAGTAAATCTGAAATTTCATCAAACTGCGTGGTATCCAGCGTATTTTCACCAGTTTTCACTTTACCAAGCCAAGCTTTAAAGACCAAAACGGCACCACCACGCAACAACATACTCCACACTTGATGACGCGTATGTTCATCTAAATCTCGGCATTCTGATGCTAAACGTTGAATAAGTTGATTTTCTTGTTGTGCCAATTTATCAAATAAACCTAAGCCTTGAGGGTGATAAGCTGCTGGTGTAAATACATCAAATTTTAATTGTTCAAAAACCTGTAAAGCCAAAGGTACTGCAGTTTGGTAAATCTGTTCTAAGGCACGTACATGTACATTTTTTAAGGATGTAGATGGAAAAATTTCTTGCCACTTGATTTCAGGCAAAATTGCATTGGCACCATATTGGCGATGAAATTCGTGATTACGATCTAAACCATGTGGCATAGCTTCTGAAATATTCATTGCAAGACTCCATTTGATACTTTTATTCTCGAGAAAATTTGAGGCACTTTGATTTCTTTAATCGAAAGAAGATGTGCTGATGGCTAGATTTAGAATTATGTTGATTGCAATAAGAATAAGACTAAAGTATTAATTTTTATTTGATGAGTAAATTTGTCATCTAAAAACATGATGTTAGTAAACTTGTAACTATTTGTTTTAAATGATCTTTCAACTTTTGATGTGTTTTGCCATAGAAAATCGGACTTTGATTTTTTTGGTCAATTGCCAACACTCTCTTTAGCTTTATTTTGTTCTCTTTTGCCACCTCTAAAGCTAAGGTCTGCCAATCATTGTAAAGTATGGTGTGAATATGTATCAAAATCACCCAGCTCTTCTTGGAAAAACTGGGTGATGAATGTATCAAAATATAACTATTCAAATCTTATTCTGAAATTTTTAAACCTGATAACCATGAACGTAGTGAGGCAGGTTTGAGAGGTTTTTTCAGTAGGACAATATTCAGCTCTTTGAGTCGTTGAGGAAGCTCAGGATCTGAATCAGCTGTAATCAATGCCACAGGTACATTTTCTTGACGATGGTCTACAATAAAATCTAATCCTATTTTATTTGAATTCAGGTGTTGATCGACCAACCAAACTTGAATGTTCTCTTGTTGAATAATCTCAAGCGCTTGTTCAGGTTCTGTGGCTTTAAACACTTGATAACCCCATTTAGTAAGCAAAGTTGCCATGCCTTCTAAAATAGTTTCATCATTGTCTAAACATAAAATTTTATACGCTGCAGATTTTAATGGTGTGGCTTGAATTGGTGCGGTCACAACCTTTGGTGCATCGATGAGTGGGACTTCAATCATAAAACATGAACCCTTACCCAACTCGGAATACACATGCACAGGATAACCCAACATGCTGGTCATTCTCTGAACGATGGCGAGTCCAAGACCTAAACCTTGTTCACCCCATGGCGAGGTATGTCCACAACGTTCAAACTCTTGGAAGAGTTTAATACGTTGTTGTTCAGCAATCCCTGGACCAGTATCCCAAACACCAATACGAATATGGTTTGCTCTTTCTGCTGAACGTAACACCCCAACAATTACACGACCTTTTGCTGTGTATCTTAGGGCATTACTGACAAAGTTTTGAATAATACGGCGAATCCATTGAGGATCTGTATCAATCCAGAACTTCACGTCATGCACTCGGAAGGAGATCGCTCGTTGTGCTGCAATTGATTTAAATTGTAGTTCTAAGTCACTCAATAGGTCATGTAATGGATAGGCTTGTCGTTTAGGTTGTATTGTTCCACCTTCTAAACGTGCAATGTCTAATAATGCAGAAAGCATACTCTCTGCACCATGTAAGGCACGATCGAGTTGCTGTAGCGTTTTAGCATCTTCTTCATTTTGAATGCTTTGTTCTAATGCCGTACTGAATAACCGTGCAGCGTGCATAGGTTGAAGTAAATCATGACTTGCTGCAGCAATGAATCGACTTTTTGACATATTGGCTTTGTCAGCTTGTTCACGTGCCAATTGTTGTTCTGCCAAGGCATTGGCAAGTTGTTGAGTGCGATCTTGAACGCGTCCTTCAAGTAGTGCTTCAGTTTCTCGGAATGCCGTAATATCAGCAAATGTCGTCACGAAGCCACCGCCTTCGATTGGATTTCCTCGCATTTGGATAACACGACCATCTTTACGAATACGTTCAAACTCATGAGCGCTACCTACTTTCATCCAATGAATACGTTTACGTACGTGCTCTTCAACGGAACCAGGTCCACATTCACCGCGCTCTGCGTTGTATCGGATCAAGTCTGCAATCGGGCAGCCCACATATACCAAATCTTTTGGATAATCGAATAAAACGAGATATTGATTATTCCATGCGACTAAACACATGTTTTCATCGACAACACTTACCCCTTGGGTCATGTGGTCGATCATGGTCATAATTAGATTTTGGTTAAAGCGTTGCCATTGTGATGCTTGGTCTAGAATATTAGCGACCTGTCCAAGTGCTAATCCATTGTTAACCATGGCTGTAGTGAGTAGGGTACGTGCCGATGCAGCTCCAATTGTGCCAGCAAGATATTGTTCAGTGAAACGCCACCACATCCCATTGGCACTGCTGTTTTCGTTTAATATCACATTATTGGATAAGCAGAATTGATTAAACGCATGCATGGTCGGACCTTCACCCGTAATCCGTTTGGCAAGCGTGATCAGGTCACCCACTTTTAATCGTGCGACATCATGATGTAAATAATTAACTTCATTTGAGGTTTGTTGCGTTTGTAGGGGTTTAGTTTCGTAATAGAAGAAACTTTCTGCCTGTATTTGCTCAGCAATACTTGGACGATAAATTCGTGAGATCCAGATGTAGAGCACGATATTTAAGCCAAGTGACCAAATTACACCATGTGTTAATGGCGCAAATGATTCAAAACCAAGTAATGCTTCAGGCTTTAATAAGTCAAATCCCAGAGGGCCAAACATCAGAAACGAATAAGTAAATTGATAATATTCATCTGGTAAACTTCTTAAAATTGTTGGTAAGAGCAGTGTGTAACTCCACATCACAAAACCAACGATGAGACCTGCATAGACCCCTTGCTTACTTCCACCACGCCAGTACAACCCCCCAATAAGTGCAGGTGCAAACTGTGCAACAGCACTAAATGCCAAAAGACCAAATACTGACAGCTGATCAATGTCATTAAAGAAATGGAAGAACAAGAATCCAAGTAGCATGACCGCCAAAATACATACGCGACGTGTGAATTTCAGCATTCGAGGTAAACGCTTGTCATGACGAGAAATCCAACCCAAGCGCCATAGCGCAGGCATAATCAAGTCGTTACTGAGCATGATTGAGAGTGCGACTGAAGAGACTAAAAGCATACCAGTTGAAGCCGAAAATCCTCCAAGGAATGCTAAGAGCGTCAGCCATTCTTGGTTATAGCTCAAAGGCAGTGACAGCACGGCAACATCAGGGACTGCCATGTATTCTGGTGCAGCATGAAGTGCCCAACTTGCAATCGGAATAATCGCGACAACGGTTAAAATGATGTAAGCGGCAAACCATCTGCGCGCACCACGAATATGTTTTTCATCACGTAATTCAACTACAGCAACATGAAACTGGCGTGGCAAACATATAATCGCTAATGCTGCTAAAAGTGTTTGAATCCAAAAGGTATCTGGCACGCCCATCAGTTGAATTTCATGGAAGGTTTTGGATACGTCTGCGGAAACTTGAATGAGGTTTTCGGGGCGTTCAAATAAAAAGAAAAAAGCGACACAGAGGAGTGCAAATAATTTAACAAAGGATTCAAAAGCGACTGCCAGCATTAAACCGCCATGCTGTTCGGTGTTGGCAATCTGACGTGTACCAAACATCATAGCCAAAATTGCTAGAACCCCTGTAAGTGCAAGTACACCATTGGTGGTCAGATTCATCACTTCTGAATCTTGTTGCAACATCACGGATGCACTGAGTGCAATGGCTCTCAGTTGTAAGGCAAGATAAGGAATGATGGCGATCACGGCTAAAATGGTGACGAGTGAGGCGAGAGGTCCGCTTTTGCCATAACGTGCTGCCACAAAGTCAGCAATTGAGGAAATAGCATGGTGCTGACGTACTCGACCTAAGCGACGCCAAATATCATAACCAAACCAGACAAACAGAAGTGGGCCTAAGTAGATTGGAAGGAAAATGATCCCTTCACGAACAGCAGCACCCGTTGCGCCGTAGAATGTCCAAGACGAACAGTACACGCCTAAGGTCAAACTAAACAATAACATGCGTCCACGTGGGCTGAGCCGACTGGCATGTTTTTCACCAAAAAAGGCGCAAATAAAAAGGATGAGGATGTAGAGGGCGAGTACCCCAATAATCAACCAACTGTTCATAGGACTTACACTTGAGAATCTCGTGTAATGATAACGCATCCATGAACTGTCACGTTCAAATTGATCAAAATTTAGCGACCAAAGTCTAAATTACAACCAATGCAAAATCTTGCTAATTTAAAAATCGGAATAATTTAAATAAAAAAAATGACCTACGGTTGGGTCTCATATGGAGTCTTGTTTATGGATGAGAGACAAGTAGAGCAAATTCTACAGAATCCCAAATTCAAAGAAATGGTCAAAAAGAAAAGCACACTGAGCTGGACATTGACAGGCATTATGCTGTTTGTCTACGTTGGTTTTATGCTTTTAGTTGGCTATAACAAAGAGTTTTTATTGTCATCGCTTTCAGGTGGTGTAACCACTTGGGGTATCCCTCTAGGATTAGGCATCATCGTGCTGTCTTTCTTGTTATGTGGTGTGTATTCGTACATTGCCAACAATAAGCTCGATCAATTAAACGAAGAAGCTATGCGCGAAGTTGAAGCCATCACTCACGAGAAGGGACTACACTAAGATGAAATGGAATTCTTTACTCACATTTGCAGGGACTGCAATGTTATCTGGATTGGCATTTGCAGGTCCTGATTTAGGTGCAGC
This sequence comes from Acinetobacter sp. ANC_7634, assembly GCF_056779875.1. Lineage (NCBI taxonomy): Bacteria > Pseudomonadati > Pseudomonadota > Gammaproteobacteria > Moraxellales > Moraxellaceae > Acinetobacter > Acinetobacter sp. ANC_7634. The sequence goes on from NZ_JBWYIT010000002.1 coordinate 178,510, forward strand.
AGAACAACAAGCAACAAATTGGCCTGCGATTATCATGTTCTTGATTTTCGTCGGTGCAACGCTGGGGATTACCAAATGGGCAGCTAAACAAACCACAAACACCAAAGATTTCTATACCGCAGGCGGTGGAATTTCTGGTTTCCAAAATGGTTTAGCCATTGCTGGTGACTATATGTCCGCAGCATCGTTCCTTGGTATTTCTGCGATGGTTTTCCTGTCAGGTTTCGATGGCTTACTCTATTCACTTGGTTTCATGGTAGGTTGGCCTATCGTACTTTTCTTGATAGCAGAGCGTTTGCGTAACTTGGGTAAATACAATTTATCTGACGTTGTATCATTCCGTTTACAAGAAAAACCTGTACGCACACTGGCAGCGTTAAGCTCTCTTGTTGTTGTTGCATTCTACTTGATTGCCCAAATGGTCGGCGCTGGTCAGTTGATCAAGCTTCTGTTTGGCTTGAACTATAACATTGCTGTCGTCATCGTCGGTCTGCTCATGATGGCATACGTTATGTTTGGCGGTATGTTAGCGACAACATGGGTGCAAATCATTAAGGCAGTGATGTTGTTGTCAGGTGCTACCTTCATGGCATTTATGGTGATGAAAGGCGTTGGCTTTAGCTTCACCAATATGTTCGAGCAATCGATTCAAGTCTTCTCTAAAGTACATGATTTAACCTTAGATGATGCAACCAAAATCATGGGACCAGGTAGTCTGGCATCAAACCCAATTGATGCGATTTCTCTTGGTTTAGCATTGATGTTTGGTACAGCTGGTTTACCACATATCCTCATGCGTTTCTTCACAGTAAAAGATGCGAAAGAAGCACGTAAATCAGTTGTTGTTGCAACAGGCTTTATCGGTTACTTCTATCTTTTAACTTTCATCATTGGTTTCGGTGCGATTCTCTATGTATCGAACAACCCACAATTCCTTGATATTGCGAAAATGGCAGTAACTGGCAAGCTAGAGCTTGTTGGTGGTAATAACATGGCTGCGGTTCACTTGTCTGATGCTTTAGGCGGTGACTTGTTCATGGGCTTCATTTCAGCGGTTGCATTTGCCACGATTCTAGCAGTTGTTGCAGGTTTAACGTTGTCAGGTGCTTCAGCAATTTCACATGACTTATATGCGAACGTATTGAAAAAAGGACAAACTACACCTGAATCTGAACTTCGTATGTCTAAAATCGCGACTTTAGGTCTTGCGATCTTTGCGATGATCTTGGGTATCTTGTTCGAGAAACAAAACGTTGCCTTCATGGTAGGTTTAGCATTCTCTGTTGCTGCATGTGCAAACTTCCCAGTGCTTGTACTTTCAATGTTCTGGAAAGGTTTAACAACGCGTGGTGCCGTTGCCGGTGGTGTTGTTGGATTAGTTTTAGCGGTTGTACTCATCGTACTTTCTAAAGCAGTTTGGGTAGATACGCTTGGTATTTCTGATACACCAATTAATCCATATAACGGTCCTGCATTATTTGCGATGCCTTTAGCATTCTTCTTCTGCTGGTTGTTCTCTGTGACAGACAATTCTGCACAAGCGCAAGCAGAACGTAAAGCATTTGATGCACAGTTTGTACGTTCACAAACAGGTATTGGTATTTCTGGTGCGTCAGACCACTAAACCATACTGATCATGATAAAAAGCCCCTTTAAGGGGCTTTTTTTCATTACCAAATTTCTATTTTAAATGACATACAAGTCATCAACTGTCCGCTATGCTTTCATTCAAACAAAACAATAAAAATAGTTGGAGTTGAGATGAGTTTAATATGCCGCGTGATACGTGATCTCGTACGTTTACCATCCGCGTGTCTACTGATTTTACAGCTGCTGATTTTATTCCTCGCAGTGATATCAAGTCATGATTTGGCTTATCGCTCCATGACTTGGATTCTCGGCGCTTTAGTCCTTCTTATTATTGCTAAAGTCATCAAAATGACCCCAATTTTTAGTGCTGTAGGTTTATTTGGGGTATTAGGAGCTCTCATTTTTTCTTTCTTGATTCTTATTGGATATCATCAAGCCTATATTCAAATTACAGCGCATGTATTTGAAGTTATCGCGTATACGACAGCGGCTTATGGTTTGGTTCGATATATGTTCGAAGACCGCTATTTGACCAAAGATGAATTATTTGCGGCAGCAGCTGTTTTTACTTTAATTGCATGGAGCTTCGCATTTTTATATAGCATCTGCCAGCTATATGACCCACTGAGTTTTAGCATAACGCCTGAACAATCTGTTCAACATAGTTGGTTAGATTTGTTGTTTCTCAGTTTTAGTATTCAGTCGGCAACAGGTCTTTCAGATATTATGCCCTTGAGTCCGCTGGCGAGACTGATTGCCATGATTCAAATGTTTAGTGGAGTCATGTATCTGGCTTTGATTGTTTCGCGCTTAGTTGCACTGCAATACATTGCTCATTTGCCAAAGTATCAGGATGATTAAAACAGAACGTTACATCTTGCTAACGGCATTCATCTGCAAAATCATGAATAATAAGTACTTAGATTAAAAATAATCTCCAACCCTCGATATTGAGTCGATTTTCTATTCTGTTTTTGATGAAACTAACCCGGCTTTATATGAGGTTGAGGATAAATGATCTCAATTCATATAGCGTTTTATCCAGTTTGAAGCGTTTCACCGAAAAATAAATATATAGGGGAATTATGTCTTCTCAGCATCCTTCATGGTATTCAAATGTAAATCCACGTGTTTTTATCAGCACGGTACTCATCATTTTTGTATTTTTGGCCACTGTGGTGTTATCTCCTAATGGTTTTGAATTAGTTACTCAGCAACTGAACCAATGGATTACGGATTCTTTTAGTTGGTTCTATGTTTTAGCAGTTGCCATATTTCTGATCGTGCTGGCTTATATCGCAATTTCTGACTACGGCAAAATCAGGCTCGGTCCAGATCATAGCCAACCGAGTTACAGTAATGGCTCTTGGTTTGCCATGCTCTTTACCGCAGGTATGGGGATTGGCCTGATGTTTTTTGGGGTAGCAGAACCTGTAATGCATTATGTCTCTCCGCCAGTCGGTGATGGAGAAACGGTTATGGCAGCGCAGCAAGCGATGCGAGTGACTTTCTTCCACTGGGGACTTCATGCATGGGGAATCTATGCATTGATTGGATTGTCCTTGGCCTATTTTGCTTATCGACATCAATTGCCTTTAAAAGTGCGTTCCGCGCTTTATCCGATCATTGGAAAAAAAATTCATGGTCCAATGGGGGATGCCGTAGACACATTTGCCACGATTGGAACAGTATTTGGTGTGGCGACAACATTGGGTTTTGGTGTAACGCAAATTAATTCAGGCTTGAATTATTTATTTGATGTTCCTCAATCAGCAAGTACTCAAGTGATACTGATCATTATCGTCAGTTCATTGGCATCATTGTCCGTTTTTCTAGGTTTAGAAAAAGGAATTAAACGGTTGTCTGAGTTGAATTTGGTATTGGCAATAAGTTTATTGCTCTTTGTATTCTTCGCGAGTTCTACCATTTATCTTTTGCAAACCACAATTCAGAACATGGGTCAGTATGTTTCTAATCTCTTTACCATGACATTTAATTTATATGCTTATCAACCGAATGGTTGGATTGGTGGTTGGACGATTATGTATTGGGCATGGTGGATCTCATGGTCACCATTTGTCGGGATGTTTATCGCACGTGTGTCACATGGAAGAACTATTCGAGAGTTTATCGTTGGAGTTATGTTGATTCCTACTGGATTTACACTCATTTGGATGGGCTTTATGGGGAATGCTGCGCTCTTCAGTATTATGCAAGAAGGCAATGAAGCACTGATGCTAGCAGTACAGAAGGATTCTTCCGTTGCATTATTCGAATTTTTAAATAGCTTACCACTCGCTTCAATCATGAGTGTGGTGGCAACATCGCTGGTTATTTTATTCTTTGTCACTTCAGCGGATTCAGGTGCATTAGTTACAGACTATTTGACGGCCAAAGGTGAAGGTTCACCGACATGGCAACGACTCTTTTGGACTGTGCTTATGGCGGTATTGGCAATTGTATTATTATTGGTCGGTGGGCTCGGTGCTTTACAATCTGCGACCATCATGAGTGCATTGCCATTCTCCGTCATTATGCTCTTTATTTGTTGGGGATTACTCAAAGCCTTAAAAGTAGATTTAATTAAAATGAATGCTTTGCAAGAAGCGAGAATTACACCTCGAGCGATTCATCAACCACGGAGTTGGCAAAAACGCTTAGGATTGATTATGCACTATCCTCATTCTAAGGAAGAGGTTGATGTATTTATTGAATCTCAAGTATCTCAAGCATTAGAGCAAGTGCAGAAAGAGTTCAAGAGAAGACAGTTTAAGGTTAGTGTAAATCGATTGGGTGAAGGTGTAGAGTTGAGGGTAGATCATCATGCTGAGTTGAATTTCGTATATCAAGTGATGTCACAAAGAACAACGCCACCGAGCTTTATGCCAGATACAATGGTGACTGAGCAGGATTATTATCAGGCGGAAGTGTTTTTAAGAGAGGGTGGACAGGCCTATGATGTAATGGACTGGACACAAGAAGACTTAATTCAAGATGTCATTGATCAATACGAAAGACATTTACATTTCTTAAGTGTAATTCGTAGCCCTGAGTAAATAGTGAATGATTAAAAAAGGACGCATTATGCGTCCTTTTTTGATTCTGTATCTAATAATTTATTAGAAACGGAATTTAGCATTTAAGCCAACAGTTTCAGTATCACGGCTAGAACCATTTTCAGCGTTAGCATTTACATAACTTGCACCAACAGCTACAGCTGGAGTGATGAAGTAGTTTACGTTAGCACCGATAGCTGAGCTTGGAGTGTCATTAAAGCTTGATTCAGTATAAGAAACGCCTGCGCTTAACTGTGGATTGAAGTAAAGGTCAGATTTTAATTGGTAAAGTGTGTCTTCACCGTATACTAAACCAGCTTCAAAGCCAACAGACATATTTGTATCAGTGATGCCGCCTACATATTTAGTACGAGCTGTGATCGCATCTTGATCTTCAGCAATAGTACCTGTTTCAAGTGCTGAGAATACGCTGCCGTTGTTGATTGCTTTAAAGACATCAAAAGAGTATTGATCAGCAACGCTTGTATAACCTACAGCAACTAAGAAGTTTGGAAGTAACATTGCACCAAGTTCTAAAGCATAACGATCGCCGTTACCATCTGCTAATTTAGCAACTTGTGGGTGGTTTAATGGGTTGTTTGCAGTGAAATCATTTTTAGCATCAGTTTTTGAGTGGCTATATGATGCGCTTGCATATAAAGGAATAAGTTTAGTTGGGATATAAGCTTCAGCTTTTGCACCATAGTTATGTTGCTGAGCTTCAACTTTCTGATTAGCAGCTTTAATATCAGCAGAATATTCACCGAAGTTATAAGCCACAGATACATTAGATGCTTGATTTAAGAAAGCCGCTTCAGCTAAAGGACCTTTAGTTGAGTCTACATTCTTGAAGTAGTAAGTACCTTGAACAGAACCAGTATAGTTATCATTGTTCAATGAGTCATCAAAGTATTCAGCAGCGCCTTGTACTTCAACTTGATATGCGTGTGCCCCAGTCATTGCTACTAATAAAGCAGTGGCTAAACTAATTTTTTTCATAATAGTTACCAAATAAATGTCGAATGAATATGCAGTAAATATTGTATTGTAACAATGTATTAAGTCAATGATCTTTAAGGTAATAGTCTGCTGGTCTAAATTTATTTTGTGTGTTATGTCTTGATACAAGAAGATTAAGAACATGAATTTTTGAACATTTTATTCAAAAATAACAATGTGATAAGGAGATTTTCAACGTCGATTAAGCTTAAAAAATTGCATCGAAATTATACAAAAAAAAGATTATTAGAATCGGATAAAACGTATAAAGAAAATGTTAATTTACATGAAATTTAAGATTTTCGTTTAATTTTAAATCATTTGAAAATAAATAATGTGACTTTTTTCACCTACTTGGTATTAAAGTGTTAGGTTGATTCGGAATTTCAAAGGGTTACGATGTTTGCAATTTAAGTTAATTTTCACATAATTACATGCTCCTTAACTAAGTTTTTTTTTATATTTAAATAAATTGAGTTTTGCCTTTTAGATTTACTAAATATTATAGTGGTTATTTCTCTCATATACCCAGCTTTCCCCAAGGCTGGGTTTTTTTTAACTTATATTTATTTGCACTATTATAGTGCATAATCAGGTGTATTCTTTATCAATACTGAGCAAAAAAAAACCTAGTTTTCTATGAAAACTAGGTTTTTTCGCCAAAACTTGGGGGAAATACAGAAATTCTGCTGAGGTATATTTCTATCTCGCCCTAATGTGGGGCATTATGCACCAGCATATTGCACATGTAAATAATATTTTTAAAAAAAGTGTTAAAAATAGACAAAAAAATTAGAAATAATCTGTCAAAATTGAATTAAATGCATTGGTCAAATTGGAACATTGAATTGAAAGGAATCTACGTTGTTGCACTTGTTTTAACGTCTGTTTTTCTATCTGCCTGCCAGGCCTTAGATCATATTAATCCGAGAACAAAAGCATACGATTTAAAAGATGATTCAATGCTGAATAGCAGTGAATCAAAGAATCAGCATCATATTGAGACCCTATTTAATCAGCAAAATATTCAAGGTGTATTTATCACCTATGATGGCAAACACGTTAAAACTTACGGTTCTGATCGAACAAGAGCAAAAGAAAACTTTATCCCTGCATCCACTTTTAAAATAGTGAATGCTTTGATTGGATTAGAACATCATAAATCAACTCGGTATGAAGTGTTTAAATGGGATGGAAATAAGCGTTCATTTGATAGTTGGCAACGTGATTTTACGCTTGGTGAGGCCTTACAATCATCTGTTGTACCTGTGTATCAAGCCTTAGCACACCGTATTGGACCAACATTGATGCAACAGGAATTAATTCGAATTCAGTATGGAAATGCAAAAGTCGGGGATGAGATAGATCAGTTTTGGTTAAAAGGTCCTCTAGAGATTACACCTGATCAACAAGTTAAATTTGTTTATAGATTGGCACAGTTGTCATTGCCGTTTCGTAGAGATGTACAACAAGATGTAAGAGACATGATGTATGTCGAATCACGTGGTGCGAAGAAGCTATATGCCAAAAGTGGTTGGGGAATGGATATTGAGCCTCAGGTGGGCTGGTATGTGGGTTTTGTAGAACAAGCCAGCGGTCAAATCACTGCCTTTGCATTAAATTTAGAAATGAAAAATGGTGATAAAATTCAGCAACGGAAGGAAATCACTTTAGATATTTTAGATCGACTTGGTTTATTTCATTATTTACGTTAAAAGTCATATAAAAGATAAAAAAAACCCAGCCGATTGGGATGGCTGGGCTGAAAAAGGATGTTCTGTATGTGGGAGAAACATCCGAGGGTAGAACAAAATTCATTAAGCAAATCTGATATGAATCAGTGTCTTTGCAATGTAAGCATTATGGTTTAAAGGATGAGGTTTGTATAATGATTAAAAATTATGCGCATGATCTATTTTTTCGATGCTGATTAAGTGATCAAAATAATCATCTGATTTTAATTCAAAAAAAGTAAATACTGCCAAATATGTCACTTGTATATTGGTGGAAAAATAATTTAAATATTGAACAAAAAAAATTTACGGCATTACAATAGTGTGATATTTATCACATTGTTTCTTAAATAAAAACTTGTGCTTTAAGTGCTTTTTAAGCATGGTTATATTGTAAAATATAACTAAGTTCAAAGAAATTTTATAAATCTCACCGCTTTATACGGTCTTTTATTTTAGAGGTAGTTTGGATGTTAAAATCACATTCCGAGCAAATTGGTCGCCGCCTATTTGTGTTCGTGATGATTATCGTCTTATCTATCCTCTGTATTTCAATCCCATTGGTCATTAGCCATTATCGCGAATATCAGAAATCACAAACAGCATTGATTGAAATAGAAAATCTTCGTGCCGTTGCTGCTCTAGCGAATCGTATTTCACGCGAGCGTGGCCCTGCGAACATGGCAATGTCGAGTTCACAAGAAGAGTTTGAAAAAAATAAACAAGCGCTTATTGAGTATCGCGCGGGAGTAGATGAACAAATTAAGGTCTCGATTCATCGATTAGATCAGTCTGGATATGATGGGTTAGAAGAGTACGTCGCTCAATACCTAAATCCAAAATTAGCGGAAGGTCGCAAACAAGTCGATCACTATATTTCGTTGCCATTTGCAGAGCGTACGCCTGAAGCTTTAGATCAAGCTATTCTTACAATGTTTAATGCGTGGGATAGCAGTCATGATTTACTGAAGAAACTGGTAATGCAGTCTAAAAGTAAAGACAGTTCGATGGGGCATTATTACACCATGATTTTGGTGTTGGCTGATTTGCGAGATCAGGCTGGACGTGTTGCTTCAAATGTAACTGCACATGTGACATTTCAGCAGCCGTTACCAAGTGACAATATTGCACGCGCATTACAAACGCAAAAACAAGTTCGCTATTTGTGGGATTTAGTGAATACCATCCAACCCGAACGCCATCGTACAGCTGAATTCGCTCGCTTACACCAAGAAGTGAAAACTCAGTTTATTGATCAAGGTTTACCTATCATCATGCGATTAATTGATGAAAGCCGAAAGGGACAACCTTATTTTTTATCAGGGACTGAATTAAGTGTAGCTGTATCTGGTAAATTCTTAACAGTTATCGATTTACAAGACTATTTGCTCAATAAGAGCGTTGAAATCGCAAAGTCAGAAAAAGAAGCGAATCAATTGAACTTCCTACTCACGTTGATAGTCTCTTTAATTTCACTATTGGCTGCTTTATTTACGATGATCTATGTTCAACGTAAAGTTATTTCGCCGCTTATCATGGTGAGAGATAAATTAGTTGAATTGTCGTATGCCAATGCTTTGGTCGATAGTCATTTTATTGAAGATCAGCAGAAGCAAGTACATTCATTATACGAAGCGATGCAAAAGCTTCAGAAAATGTTGCATCAACGTGATGAGTTTGAATTTGAATTAAAGAATATTGCTAATACCGATAAATTAACAGGTGTTTCAAATCGTTTTGCTTTAGAAGCCTATACCAAACTTATGGAAGCTCAGCCCAATAAGTTTACCCAAACGTGTTTGATGATTGTAGATATTGATTATTTTAAACAGGTTAATGATCAGTATGGTCATGTGGCAGGGGATCAAGTCATTCAGCAGGTGGCAAATTGTTTAAGTCATAATGTTCGATCAACTGATTTAGTCGTTCGCTTTGGTGGGGATGAATTTTTGGTGTTGATTGAAAATTTAGACCTTGAACATGGGTTACGTGCTGCAGAAAAGATGCGTAAGGGTATTGGTGATTTACAATTTACAGATGAGCAAGGTCAATCATTTACGGTTTCGATCAGTGTGGGTGTTGCGGTAGGTGCTGATTCTTGGAAAGCATTATTTGCTAAGGCAGACCAAGCATTATTTAGAGCGAAAGCGCAGGGACGCAATACGGTTTCAAGTTGATTGTTTTTATGGGTGTTATTCTTTATAAATGAGCAATAACATCAATTTATAAAATATTATGAATACTGAGCAAGAACAGCATTTAGAGAAAATATTTAGAGATAATCAAAATCAAGGCATTGCTATTGCGATTACAGGTTGTTGGGGGGTCGGTAAAACTTTTTTCTGGCAAAACTTTTTAAAAAACCAAACTATGAAAGAGTATGATCACTTTAATTCATTTTATTATCATGCTAGTAAAGTGAATTATGTTCATATATTTGAAAATAAAAAATATGCTTATATTTCTCTATTTGGTGTTGAAAGCCTTGATGCTTTAAAAAATGAGATTTCAATAAAATTAGGTTGGAATCCTTATTCTAGAAACGTTCATAAACATTACGGAATACCTCAACTTCTTAAAAAAACGTTGGCTCAATTTAAAGATATTAAATTTTCTCATTATGGTGTGAGTTCCAGTTCTAAATTGGTAGATTCTTTATTGTTTGGACAAGTTAAAAATGCCATTATTTGTTTTGATGATTTTGAAAGATTATCTGAAAAGCTGAAAATTCAGGATGTTATGGGTTTAGCTAATCAATTAAAAATAGAGCGTAATTGCCAAGTCATTTTAATTTTAGATGAGTCGAAAACAATAGAAAAAAATCAGAAAAAATATACTGAATATAAAGAAAAACTGATAGATGAAACGATAAAAATTAATTCTGTTGAACCTTTGATTCGTGTAAATACCCAAGATATTGATAAGCCATTGGTTGATTTAATGGTGAAATTTGCAGAAGCGTTAGAAATACATAATTTCCGATTTTTTCAAAAAGTCATAAAACTTTATATGCAATTTAGAGAGCAGTTGCTTAGTGAAGTTGCTTATTCAACTAAAGAAATTATTTTAATTCGAGTTTTACAGGGATACTTTATTGAAGATTTTGGTGAAAAATTAGGAATTTACTGGAATAGTTTTACTTTCAATAATGCAATTATTCGTAGACAAAATAAAGATAACTCAGAGAATAGTAATAATGCGGAGGTTATCTTTACTAAGTTGGAGGAAATCTCATACAAATTAACAATTGCTGAGGATGAGTGGTCTTTTGAATTCAAAAAATGGTTTGAGCAAAGAGATAAAGTTAATTTTGAAGTCTTAAAAAGGTTAGCTCAATCTGATTTAAATACAGAGAAAAATAATTTATTAAAAGATGAATTGCACTATTTAATGAACAAGTGGCGAAATTTAGAGGTTGATGAGAAGTATTGTGAAGAATTATTTACGGTAGCGTCTAAATTAGTTGGCATTGAAAGCCTAGGATTACTTGAGTTAAGTGCAATATTATTAAAAAAATTTGGACAACCTGAACTTTCAAGAAGACTAAAAAAAACAATTATTGATAATTTAAAAATTGATTTAGAAACCAATGCAATAGAAATCTACCAAAAGTATCAACGGTCTCCAGTGCAACATCTAACTATTTTTCATCGCTACATAAAAATGTTTAGAATTAATAATCCCACAACAGGACTACCTTCATTAGTAGATGTTCTGAAAGCAGATCTTATAGAAGGTGTTCAATTACATTTTGCAAAAGAAGTAATCAACAATACTAAGGAAAGTGAATGGGAGGTTTTTATTTTCGAAGATGCCTCAACTGACCCAGAGTTGAGCAAATTAACTAAAGCAGATGTAATAGATAGATTATTAAGCAATCTAAATATAATTGGTGTTGATCAGGCAATTTTGAAAACTAAAATCAGAAACGTATTAGAGTCAAGGATGGATAGACTGGAGCCATCTGCAATAAAAGAAAACTATAAACTGGTTATAGAAAACTTTAAAAAAGAAGGGCTCTTATGAGCCCTTTCAAAATCACTTTAACATCGGCTTTAAGAATCTCGCCGTATGCGAAACCTTATTTTTCGCTACTTCTTCAGGTGTACCTTCAGCAATAATCATACCGCCACCAGCACCACCTTCAGGACCTAAGTCCACAATCCAGTCGGCAGTTTTAATCACATCCAAATTATGCTCAATCACCACGATGGTATTACCCTTATTGCGTAGCTCATGAAGAATATCCAAAAGTTTCGCAATATCGTGGAAATGTAAACCTGTGGTTGGCTCATCAAGCACATACAGTGTTTTACCTGTATCACGCTTCGCCAACTCACGTGCAAGTTTCACACGCTGTGCTTCACCACCTGAAAGCGTGGTTGCCGACTGACCTAAACGAATATAGCCCAAACCAACTTGATGTAAAGTTTCTAAACGACGATGAATCACAGGAATCGCATCAAAGAAATGCATTGCATCTTCAACGGTCATCTCGAGTACGTCAGAAATGTTTTTGCCTTTATAGCCGACTTCCAATGTTTCACGGTTATAACGCTTGCCGTGGCAGGCATCGCATGGCACATACATATCCGGTAAGAAATGCATCGCCACTTTAATCATACCGTCGCCTTCACAAGCCTCACAGCGACCACCTTTCACGTTAAACGAGAAACGACCTGCGGCATACCCACGTGCTTTGGCTTCTGGGGTTTGAGCAAAGAGTTCACGAATTGGCGTAAACAAACCTGTATAGGTTGCAGGGTTTGAGCGCGGTGTACGTCCAATTGGGCTTTGGTCAATATCCACGACTTTATCGAGGAATTGTAAGCCATCAATCGAATCAAATTTTTCTGCCGTTAACGTCGTTGCACCATTCAATTGTGTTGAAGCAAGTGGCAATAAAGTACGGTTAATTAAAGTCGATTTACCTGAACCCGATACACCCGTCACACAGGTCATAACACCTAAAGGAATGGTGAGATCAACATTCTTTAAGTTGTGACCACATGCACCCATCAGCTTAATTTGCTCATCAGGTTTAGGTGGTTGTACACGCGTTTTCGGCACCTCAATTTTTAACTTACCTGAAAGGTATTTGCCTGTCAGAGAATCCTCATTGGCTGCCAATTCATCATAAGTCCCCTCGGCAATGACATGACCACCATGCACACCTGCACCAGGACCAATATCAATAATATGATCCGCTGCGCGAATGGCATCTTCATCATGCTCAACCACTAAAACGGTATTGCCGAGATCACGTAAACGAACCAAAGTCTCAAGCAAACGGTCATTGTCACGTTGATGCAAACCAATCGATGGCTCATCCAGCACATACATCACGCCCATTAAGCCAGCACCAATTTGCGAAGCTAAACGAATACGCTGTGCTTCACCGCCTGATAAGGTTTCGGCTGAACGAGATAGACTTAAATAGTTCAAGCCGACTGATACAAGGAAGTGCAAACGCTCACGAATTTCTTTAAAAATCTTATCGGCAATTTCACCTTTGGCGCCTTCAAGATTGAGATCTTGATAATAGCTTTCAGCATCGCCAATCGACATTTTGGTGATTTCGGCAATGGTTTTGTCTTTGACACGCACATGACGTGAAATTTCATTGAGACGTGAACCGCCACAAGCGTCACATGCAGCATTCGATAAATACTGAGCTAAATCATCACGTACATAGTTTGATTCAGTTTCACGGTAACGACGTTCTAAATGTGGTAAAACCCCTTCGAAAGCCATCACACGGTTATGACGGCGACCACGTTCATCGATATAGCTTAAATCAATTTTTTCTTTGCCTGTACCGTAAAGGAATTTCTTTTTGGTTTCCGCATCAAGTTCATTCCACGGCGTATCAAGAGAAAAGTCGAAATGTGCAGCGACTTTTTCAATCATGCTGTAATAGTATGGACGCTGACGATCCCAACCACGAATTGCCCCTTGGCTAATGCTGACTTCAGGGTTTGGAATGAGTTTGTCAGAACTAAAATGGCTGCGTGTCCCTAAACCATCACAGACTGGGCAAGCACCAAATGGGTTGTTAAAAGAAAACAGACGAGGTTCTAATTCGGCAACGGCACGGTCACATTCAGGACATGAGTGTTTTGCTGAAAACACACGATCAGATTGTTCGCCTTTCATCCATGACAAAATAGCAATATCGCCACCTAAACGCAGTGCGGTTTCAAAACTTTCTGCAATACGGTTGCCTAGGTCATCGCGGACTTTAAAACGATCGACCACGACTTCAATGGTGTGTTTTTTCTTCTTATCCAGTTCAGGCGGTGGATCAATTTCCATAATTTCACCGTCTACACGTGCACGGACGAAACCTTGGCTTTGTAATTGCTCAAATAAATTGGTGTATTCACCTTTGCGCTCACGTACAACAGGAGCAAGTAACAATAAAGCAGTACCTTCTTCAAGTGCTTTAACCGCATCAACCATTTCCGAGACGGTTTGTGCCACCATCGGCAAGTCATGCTCAGGGCAGTAGGGTGTACCCACTCGAGCATACAACAAACGTAAATAGTCATAAATTTCAGTAATCGTACCGACCGTTGAACGTGGGTTATGACTGGTTGATTTCTGCTCGATGGCAATAGCTGGGCTTAAACCTTCAATCGAATCGACTTCAGGTTTTTCCATTTGTGACAGGAATTGGCGTGCATAGGCAGATAAAGATTCCACATAGCGACGTTGACCTTCTGCATATAAGGTGTCGAAAGCCAGTGAAGATTTACCTGAACCTGAAAGTCCCGTAATCACCACGAATTTATCGCGTGGAATATCAAGGTTCACATTTTTTAAGTTATGGGTGCGTGCGCCTCGAATACGGATATGACTTTGGCTCATAAAACATCTCGAAAATATGCTGAGTGAAGGTGATATATGATAGCGATTTAATTTTGTTCAAGCACAAATGAAGAATAAAACACGACAAATTATGTCGGTAAAATTTCATTGAACAGCAAAAGTCCAATGTAAAGTGCTTTGAGAGCTCCTGCAATCTGATTTTAAATAGATGAACAAGACAGAATCAATTCGCAAATTTGATGTCATGATGAGCCATAGGATGTTAAGTATAAGTGAATTTCGGGTGAATATTGATCAGCAAGCACGTGAATAGTGACGTTCGAAAATAGAGTCCACCTGTTCAAAACATATATGTCTTTCAATAGCATGATGTTGACGTGCGTAAAAATTCACTTCTTTTTCTAAGTGTTGAAGAAAATCGTTATATTCCGCTTCGAAATGTTGTAAATCTAGAAAATCAAAACGTATAGAGCTTGAACAAGAGTATTGAGCAATGAAGTCGAGCATTAAATTTTGAATATGATGATTGGTAAAATAAATGAGATATGTGGCAGCAGATCCACAGTGTGTACATCCTTTTTCTAAATAAACTTCTTCACTATTTAACCAACAGCATTGTAAAGTGAAATATGCACGGATTGCTTCTGTTCCCAGTGAATGTTGCATAGAAAACCTCAAGTAAATTTTATTTATGATAATGAGAATTATTATCAATAGTAATTGTGCTTGAAGTCTGCTTTAAAATCCAGTCTTAAATCCATTTAAATCGAAATGAGCCTGAAAGTCGGCAATGCAGTTTAGATCACCGACCTTTAATTTGGTTATACAGGTGATAGCATCATGAGTGATCTAGGCTTAACCATTGACGTTGATGATAAGCACTATCCCAGAATAAATATTCGAGTTCAGCTCCCCGTGTGTAAGCTTGATGCATTTTTTCAATGGTATGTTGATCGCTTTCTGCCGCAACTCGATCAATAATTTCAATGACTTTGCGTACTTCTTCGTTGAAATGCTCACCAGCATAAGTGTCAATCCACGCTTGATAAGGATTATTTGCAATATTACGTTTAAGAATGTCTTTGCCCACTTCCGCATAAATCCAATAGCACGGCAGTAATGAAGCTAAAACGACAGGATAACTCTCTGACCATGCAGTAGCTGTCAGAAATGAGGTGTAATGATGGCAAGCAGCAGTCAAAGGTGTATTTTCAAAATCAGCTTTGGTGATGCCAAATTCGTGCATAAAACCATTGTGCAGTTCACGCTCAACCACAATTGCTTCATTAGCACCTTGCGTAAATTGAATAATGGCATCGGAGTCATATGCTTTAGCACCACAAATAGCCAATGCTCGACCATAGGCAACCAAATAATGCGCATCCTGAATGACGTAATGGCAAAAAGCTTCTTGATTCAGTGTTCCAAGCGCCAGTTCTTGGTTAAAAGGGAGTGCTAATGTTTTTTGATATAAATCGTAGTTTCGTTGCCAAACGGCTTCTGAAAAACGCATAAATCCATCCTGAATAAAATCATCTCTAGGTATCATCTAAGATCATATCAATTTGTCGTTACAAAACTAGCTTGAGCGATACATCATCTTCAACAAAAAAATCATACGAAGAACTTTGGATTAATTTTGAAAACTCGTCATAATTAGCACAGTTTAATTGAGTGTCTTTTAGCGCTAGAGATCAGACATTCAATTTATAGAATTTTTACAAATCACTAAGCACAGACTTCACTTAATATTCGTCATATAAAAATCCTAAGTTTATGTTTTGTAAAATTTTTATTGATTCACCTCATTTTTTATAAGGTCGCTAGATTATGTGGAAACATTTTGGTTTCTCTATCGTATTCACGATCGTGTGTCTTGCGCTGTCTGCCTATTGGGGTTATACCCATGGTCCAGAAGCTGGCCTCAAGACCATGTTCACCGTACTGACCATCACTGCAATTTTAGCTGTGATGGAGGTTTCACTTTCTTTTGATAATGCTGTCGTCAATGCTTCAGTGCTTCGTCATTGGGATCACTTTTGGAAAATGCTTTTCCTGACTGTGGGTATTCTCATTGCAGTATTTGGTATGCGTTTAATCTTCCCAATTGTGATCGTCGCGGTCACAGCGGATATGGGCATGATGGAAGTTGTCAATTTGGCATTAAATGACCCTAAAGAATATTCGGCACGACTGATGAATCATCATCCTGAAATTGCAGCATTTGGTGGTGCATTCTTATTGATGGTATTCCTTAACTTTTTCTTGGATGATGGTAAAGACACGCATTGGTTCAAATGGATTGAGCGTCGTTTAGCGAAATTGGCATCTGTACCTGCACTATCTGTATTTGTTGCTTTAGTGGCTTTACTGATCATGGCTGCTAATGTTGATGAAGCTAAACGCTTAGTCGTGACTATGGCGGGTATTTGGGGCATCGTCATTTATATTGGGGTACAAGTACTGAGCCATTTGCTGGGTGGTGAGCCTGAAATTGATGAAAATGGTAATGCAATTGGTCACGATAGTAATGGTGTGCCAACAGGCGTAGTCAAAGCAGGTATCGGCGGGTTCTTGTATTTAGAAGTATTGGATGCATCATTTAGTTTTGATGGTGTGATTGGTGCTTTTGCGATTACCTCAGATGTTGTGGTGATTATGTTAGGTCTTGCGATTGGTGCTATCTTTGTTCGTTCGATTACCATCTATCTCGTTGAGAAAGGCACTTTAGATGCTTACATCTATTTAGAACATGGTGCGCACTATGCAATTGGTGCATTGGCTTTCATTATGATTGCGAGTGGTACAGGCGTACATGTTCCTGAAGTGGTTACAGGTCTGATTGGTGTAGCATTTATTGTTTGGGCAGTGATTGCATCTATTCAATATAAGAAGCGTCAAGCGCTACAAGGCTAGATGAACACATCGAAAAAAGCACAGCACAAGCTGTGCTTTTTTTGCTTAAGGCCTTTGTTCTAGGGAAAACAGATGGTGTTGATCTTTATTTCAAATAAAATTCATGCCTGTTCATCAGCCGAATATTCTATAATCAAAGTAGACATAGAAATCACGCGATAACCTAAATTTTATGATGAATGCCTTAGAACGCCGTTCCACATTTGCATTGAGCAGCATTTTTGCATTGCGAATGTTAGGTCTGTTTATGATTGTCCCGGTCTTTTCTGTTGCGGGACAGGCTTATGAATATGCAACACCTGCTTTGATTGGTTTGGCTGTAGGTGTGTATGGTTTGACTCAGGCAATACTACAAATTCCTTTTAGTTTGATTGCAGACCGTTATAGCCGAAAGCCGCTGATCGTATTGGGTTTATTGCTGTTTGCCTTGGGTGGTGCAATCGCCGCAATGTCAGACACAATCTACGGTGTGATTATAGGGCGTGCAATAGCTGGGGGTGGAGCTGTCTCTGCTGTCGTCATGGCGTTATTGGCAGATGTTACGCGTGAAGAAAATCGTATGAAGGCGATGGCAATGATGGGGATGAGTATTGGTCTCTCTTTCGTTATTGCATTTAGTTTAGGGCCATGGTTGACCAGCGTGGTGGGTATTTCAGGCTTATTCTGGGTGACCACACTCATGGGATTACTTGCCATTGCAATGCTATTTCTTGTTCCCAAAACAACACGTCATCATAAAAATTTTCAGCAAGGTTATCTCACTCAGCTAAAACAAGTTTTGAAAATGGGCGATTTAAATCGCTTACATGTTTCTGTGTTTGCTTTGCATTTATTGCTGACGGCGATGTTCATCTATGTGCCTTCTCAATTGATTGACTTTGCAGATATTCCTTTAGCTCAGCATGGTTTGATCTATCTTCCCTTATTGGTAATCAGTTTATTTTTTGCTTTTCCTAGTATCATTCTTGCTGAAAAATATCGAAAAATGCGAGGTATTTTTCTGACAGCGATTGCTGGGATCATCGCCGGTTTGATCGTGATGATTTTTGGATTTGAATCGAAATACATTTTGTTGCTTGGTTTAGGTCTTTTCTTTATTGCCTTTAATGTGATGGAAGCACTACTGCCATCTTGGTTATCGAAGGCAGCACCTATCCAATCCAAAGCGACAGCAATGGGTGTGAATGCCAGTGGTCAATTCTTAGGTGCTTTTTTTGGCGGTATACTGGGTGGGCAATTGCTGATGTTAAATAACACTGCTCTAGGCTGGGGGGTACTGACAGGAATTGCCATTCTTTGGCTGTTCATTAGTTTTGGATTAAAGCAGCCACGTTATTTATCATCACTGATTTTGAGTTTGCCCAAAGTCCAAGAAACAGATGAATGGACTTCTCAGTTACTGGCAATTCGTGGTATTGAAGAGGTCGTGGTGATGACTGATCAACAAGTGGTCTATGTCAAAGTTGATAAGCAGCAGTTAGATGACACTGCGCGACAACATTTAACGCACTTGTTGGGTAAAGAGGTAGCCATTTAATCATAACTCTTATAAAGTAAAACATAGAATCGAATAGGAAGATTAGAGCACATGCGCGGCGTGAATAAAGTTATTTTAGTTGGTACTTTAGGTAAAGATCCTGAGACAAAAACATTTCCCAATGGTGGTTCATTAACGCAGTTTTCAATTGCAACAAGTGAATCTTGGACAGATAAAAACTCAGGTGAACGCAAAGAACAAACAGAATGGCACCGTATCGTCTTACATAATCGTTTAGGTGAAATTGCACAGCAATATTTACGTAAAGGTTCAAAAGTTTATATTGAAGGCTCTTTACGTACCCGTCAGTGGACAGACCAAAATGGTCAAGAGCGTTATACGACAGAAATCCGTGGCGAACAAATGCAGATGTTAGATTCTAATAATCGTCAGCAAGGTGATAATCAAGGTGATGGTGGTTATCAGCAACCTCGTTTTAATAATAATCAAGGCGGTTATGGGAACCAAGCGCCTGCTCAAGGTGGTTATGGTAATCAGGCGCCTCAAGGCAACTATGGCAATGTTAATCAAGGTTTCCAATCACCTAAACCTCAGCAGCAGCCGGCAAAGCCTATGGCGACAGCACCGTCTGATTTAGATGATGATTTACCGTTCTAGATCATATATTTAAATAGTTAAAAACCCTTTGTATAACAAAGGGTTTTTTGTTTTTATGGTGATATAGTAAAACGTTTGTTCATAGTTGAATTAGGGATAGTTGAATGAAACACGGGATTATATTTTTAACTTGTGTGCTGTGTAGCAGCATGAGTTTAGCACAATCACCACAATGGACCATGTTTGATCGGGATGATGGGGGCTGGTCTTATATTGATAAAACGACTATTAAATCACTCGATCAAGCCTCGCATATTTTTGAAATTGACTATAAATATGTGTATGAACATGGCGTGCCCTCATTAAACATCAAACCCAAGGGCTACATACAAGCCGTTCATCAAATTGATTGTCAAAATAAAGCCAGAGCCTTTGTAAAAAGTCAGCGTTTTACACCTCAAGGTAAAGCCGTAGATGATAATAATTCATTCGATACGATTTATTTTGAACCCATGTCGATGCAACTTCCTAAAAATATTAAATTAATTGAGATGTTGTGCATCAAATAAATTTAATCATTTTAAAGAGCAGAGCATTGTGACGTTGTATTTAAATCAATGTGTCATCATTCAAAGCCTATGAGCATATCAAGGCTCTGAATGACAGTTATCCTAAAATTTTGATTTACCATTCATAGCGTAGACGGAACAGATGCATATCTGGGGTTTGGAACGTGTCATGTGTATATAAACGCTCATAATCAAAGCCCAAACCATGGTTAAATCTAGCTGCTATACCAACACCGAGATCTCGGCGTTTAAATTCGGAGCCACTGGTATATTCAAGTTGATTTCCCATGATATAGGGCTGAATGAATTTGATACCGTATTCTTCAATCTTGAAGTGCTGTCCCGCATAAAATTCAACGCCATAAGCCTCAGTATTCAGCAATGATTGAAGTTGAAAATCGCTCGATTCACTGTAAGCATCAAAATTTGGAACTAGATTTTTATACCAACCAGCGCCAAAGCTAAGCATCCATTTTCCATCAAAATAAAATAATGAACTTGCCCAAATTTCTTGCTTTAAATCATGTTTATCTTGTTGATTATTCAGACTAGCATCGTTGTACTTCCATGAGGTCGCCCAACTTAAATTTTTATTTAAATGCACATCAACTGCCAATTCGGCACCATTTTTACGTTGATATTGCACATCCGTATCTGCGACCGTCGTACTATCCTTGAACAAATAGCTGGCATATAAGTTTGCTTTATCCATTTTGAACTCATAACGTAAAGTTTTATGAGCTGCTTGCGTACCATCTGTATAAGCGACAGGGCTCCACGTTTGGGGCTGAGCCAAGGTTGAGTAATTCCATAGGTCAGTTTTGGCACCTACAATGTCGTAATAAATACTATAGATTTTTCCAAATTTAACGGTACCGTATTCTGAATCTCGCAGACCAATATACGCCTGTTCGGTGGTGATGTTTTCATCAGAGGAACGGTAATGACCGTCCCAATCCAGCATCTTGGGAAGATTGATATAGTTTTGATAGCCTGCAATTAAATGCAAACGTTCATTCCATGCATAATCAGCATTGGCATAAATACGGCTATTTGAGCTATAGCCATCTCTGCGATATTTCTGATTTTCGTTAGATTGATCGTAATGATCGAAATTTAAGGCTTGTAGACGAATACTACCAGACGTGGTGAGTTTTAAACGATCGGATTCACTCACAATTTGCTGTTCATCTATGAGTGTTATCTCGGCAAATGTAAGATTTGACAAAATAAAGGTGCAGGAAAGGAATAGCTTGTAAAAGCATGGTTTTGACATAGTAACATCCGTGTGACTAGATATGAATTAAGCTGGTGATTCAGCTGATTAAAGCTGAGCAGAAATTAGGTGGTCATTATCGATTTAAAATATCGTTCCAAAATGGAGTAGTGGTTAGTGTCTACAAAACTCAATAGATGCGTGAATTCAGGCTCTAGTTGCTGTCGAATTTGATAATATTTTTGGCTCTGCCATTTCAGTTCTGGTAACTCATCGAGTCCATACGCAATCGTACAGGGCTTAGCAAAGTGCGTAGAATGTTCAACTGGACTTAAGTTTTTAATGTCTAGCTCAGATAAATTTAGCGCCTTGTTTAAATGTGTTTCTTGAATCGGTTTTAGGTCATAGATCCCACTGAGTAATACTGCTGAACCAATCAGGGGGTGATCTAAATTTAAAGCAGCTAAATGGGCACCGGCAGAATGCCCAACCACAATGACATTGGAGCTGATCCAAGTTTGTTTGTGGATATAATCGAGCGCTTTGCGAATTTGTAGATTAATCAGATTTAAACTACTTAGAGGTGCTAAATCATATTCAACCAACACACATTGAGCATTTTGCTTTAAAACAAATTCAGCAACAAAGGCAAAATCCCTTTTTTCACACCATTGCCAATAACCACCATGTATAAAAATAACAGTAGTATTGGTGGCAACAGGCGTGGGGAAAAAATCCAGTGTAGATCTTCGCTGAAAGTCATACTGTAAATCGGCAATATGATGGTGTTGTTCATAAGTTGCTTGGCTCATTTTTTTAAAATCAGACAAGATCTGATTTTCATCCACCACAGTTTTCGAGTTGTCATAGAGCATGATTTACAGCTCCTTTACTAGGCTTGTTCATTTTCAGTTAATTGATGCTTTAAGGATGATTTCTTCATTTGATAGAAAATGATTAACATCACGATAAAAGGCACGCCAAACTGGAGAGTTGATTTAAATTCTTGCGTAAACCATGTGGTAAGCGTGATTGCAAGAATGGCAAACAAACCAATAAAGGAAATATAACGACTACCAGGAATGCTGTATTTGAGGTGGATATTATTTTTTGCTAAGTTCTTTCTAAAGAAATAGTGTGTGGCAAAGATCGCCCCCCAAGTAAATAAAGCTCCAAACATGGACAGTGCAATCATGATTGGAAATGCTGATTCGGGATTAATGCTATAAACAATACTCGCCACGGCAATACCTGTTGCCGAAAGTAGCAAGGCATTGATGGGCACCCCATTTTTACGAATTTTACCAAACAGCTTAGGTGCATCTCCTGAACGTGACAAACTGAATAACATACGCGTTGAGATATATAACATGCTGTTCATTGCGGACAGTGCTGCCACAATCACAATGAAGTTTAAAATATGATCAGCAAAAGGAATGCCGACAATTTGCATAACAGACACGAAAGGACTGGTTGCACCTGGTGCTATCAATTGAGTCCATGGAACGAGAGTGACAATTAAACTCAGCGATAGTAAATAAAATAGAAATAAGCGAATCGCAGTGCTTTTGAAAGCGTATTTAACTGCTTTTTCAGGATCATTGGCTTCACCTGCAGCAACCGCGATCATTTCGATACTGAGATAACTAAAAATAGAAATAATGACACCAATCCAAACACCTTTAAATCCATTTGGCATAAAGCCATCATGTGCAGTGAGATTGTGAGTTAGCGCTTGATGAGGATTTGGATCTTGCGTCAAAATACCTATTGCCAACAGAATAAACACAATGATGGCAAACACTTTGATCGTCGAAAACCAATATTCAACTAAGCCAAATGCTTTGACACTATAAGCATTTACTGCGAGAAGTACGGTTGAAAAAAACACGATCCAAATACCTGAACCGACATGAGGAAACCAAAGTTTCATATAGTCAGCCACGGCGGTAATTTCTGTGCCTACAGCCAACACGATACATGCCCAGTAGCTATAACGAACTAAGAAACCAGAAAGTGGATTTATATAATGTTCAGCGTAAGCACCAAACGAGCCTGAAGTGGGGTGTTGTACAGTCATTTCTGCCAAGCAAGCCATTAGTGCAAAAGCAATTAATCCGCCGATCGCATAGCTTAGAATGACAGCAGGTCCTGCAAAACTAATGGCAAATTTACTACCCATGAATAGACCGGTGCCAATGGCACCGCCTATTGCAATCATGCCCATTTGTTTAGCGGTTAATTTTTTATGTAATCCTGCTTCGCGTGTTTGAATTTTATCGAAGTTACTCATAAGCCCTCCTGGCCATGGTGATATAAAGTGAGTAACTGAATTAAGTTACTTGACCTCGCACCGAATATTTTTCATTTTTCCATTCTTCATTCAGCATCACTTGTTTAAGATGTTGAACAGCATGCCAAATGTCTTCATGGCTTAGGTACAAAGGTGTGACCCCAAATCTGAGCACGGCTGGCTCTCGGTAATCTCCAATCACACCACGTGCAACAAGCGCTTGGACAATGGCATAACCGTGTTCATGGCAATAACTCACATGACTACCACGCTGTAAATGATCGATTGGTGTAATTAACTCAAAACCAAATTCAGCACATTCCTGTTCAACCAATTGAATAAAGAGATCTGTTAAATTTAGAGATTTTTCTCGGATCTTTTGCATGTCAGTTTTTAAGAACACATCTAAACCACATTCGATCAAACTCATGGACAAAATACTTTGTGTGCCACATAAAAAACGACGAATGCCTTGAGCTGGCTCGTAGTGATCAGCCATATCAAAAGGACGTTGATGCCCCCACCATCCTGAAAGAGGTTGCCAAAATTTATTTTGGTGTTTTGCATTTACCCAGATGAGAGCAGGAGAACCTGGTCCACCATTAAGGTATTTATATGTGCAACTTACGGCAAAATCACTTTGGGTCTTGTTTAAATCGATTGGCACAGCACCTGCAGAGTGACATAAATCCCAGATGACCAAAGCGTTATATTGATGAATCGTTTGGTTGACCTGTTCCATGTCATAGAAATATCCTGAGCGGTAATTGATATGTGACAACACCACAACTGCCGTTTGATGGGCTTTCAGAGTGGTTTCTAATTCATCAGGATGTTCGATTAAAACCAGTTGGTAGCCTTTTTGAACAAGGTCAATATAACCTTCAATAATATAGAGGTCAGTCGGGAAGACGTCCTTTTCCGCAATAATCACTTTACGTTCAGGAGCGATTTCAGCTTGGATTTTGACAGCAGCAGAGAGTGCTTTAAATAAGTTGAGTGTGGTTGAATCAGAGATCACCGTTTCGCCTGGATTTGCCCCAATGAGCTGAGCCACCTTATCACCTAACCGAGTCGATAATCCCCACCAATCCGCTTTGTTCCAGCTATTGATGAGATCTTCCCCCCACTCTTGGCTCACCACTTCTTGAGCACGTGTTAAAGCAGATTTAGGGCGTGCACCAAGGGAATTTCCATCTAGATAGATAGTATTCTCAGGTAAAGCAAATTCATTTTTTAAATGTTTCAGTTCGTCTTCAGCATCCCATGCTTTGCATTGATCTAAGGTAATCATTTTTATCCTAACTCGGTCCGTGTTATTTCATTCGATTTTATCACGGTAATTTTTAGTATTTATCCGATAATTATGCTTGAAATTGCGTGAAAACTGGATAGTATTCGAATTAAATATAAAAAATCAGGATGATATTTAGGAATGAATTTAGACCTCATTGATCATAAAATTTTAAGACTATTACAACAAAATGCACGACTAAGTCATCAGGAATTGGCAGATTTAGTGAATCTTTCTGCTTCAGCATGCCATCGACGTGTCAAAATTTTAGAAAACAATGGAGTCATCGAAAAATACCAAGCAAAAATTAATTATGAAAAATTGGGTATTCAGGTTGAGGCGATTGTTGAAATTAAACTCAATCAGCTGACCGAATCAGATCATCAGCATTTTCTGAGCCAGATTCGTAATTTTGATGAAGTGATCAATGCTTTTATCATTACAGGGGATTCGAATTACGTTCTCTTTGTGGCCACCAAAGATTTAAATGGGTTTTCCCAGTTTATTATTAATAAGTTAAACAAAATTAAAGGTATAGCCAACATTAATTCTAAAATTATTCTTGAAAAAGTGATCGAGAAGACCTTTATGTGATCATTAATTTTTTTATGAAAAAAAGTGAATCCGTATTTTAAAGTCAACCTCGAATTGATTTTACAAGCGATGTTTTTTTATGAGTTAAAACACATAAAACTGCTATTATGGTTCATCTTTTTTTTTAAATAATTCTATGAACGAACATTACAAATATATATACACTAAATTTAGTTTTTTTGGTTCATTACCTACATATAAAGTGTTTCTGAATGAACAAAATAAGATCGTAAAATGGGTCTTTGCTGATAACTCTTTTATCTATGGGTATATATCTGATTGGGCATTGAATCATTCTGGTTTAGATGTGGGAAAGGCTACTTGGGCTGAAGAGTCGACATTATTACTAAATAATGAAAAATTTAAACTCAATTTGTATAGGTCTTTACATCAAAAATTTAAAACAGAATTATCTGAATAATTTATCTAGTAACGATAATGATTTTATAGTTTTTGATAAAAATAAATTATTTAGATTGCTATATATCTCAAATTAGCGTACAAATGCACTTGTTGATGCGGGATGGAGCAGTCTGGTAGCTCGTCGGGCTCATAACCCGAAGGTCGT
Source organism: Acinetobacter sp. ANC_7634 (assembly GCF_056779875.1). Taxonomy (NCBI): domain Bacteria; kingdom Pseudomonadati; phylum Pseudomonadota; class Gammaproteobacteria; order Moraxellales; family Moraxellaceae; genus Acinetobacter; species Acinetobacter sp. ANC_7634. Next base: position 204,264 of record NZ_JBWYIT010000002.1, read on the forward strand.
TGGTTCAAATCCAGCTCCCGCTACCAATTAAAAACTAATTTAAAAGTTTACAACCTAATTGCGGTCGATCTGTAGTTAGGTTTTTTTATTAAAGAAAATTAAATCAATAAATCAATTAAATATGTGTTATATTGGTTTTCTAGAATTATAATTTTATTGTTTACTAATTTTATTTTGATCTGATATTAATTACATCTTTCATTCTATTAAAAGTCTATCTTCAAAATTATTTTCTAATTATTCATTACATAATATAGGAAATAAATGATGTCTAATTTAACAACTGGTACTGTTAAGTGGTTCAACGAAACTAAGGGTTTCGGATTTATCGCTGTAGATAATGGTCAAGATGTATTTGCTCATTTTAGTGAAATTCGAGCAAATGGTTTCAAGAATCTAGTCGAAGGACAGCGAGTTCAATTTGTTGTACAACAAGGTCAGCGTGGCTTACAAGCAAGTGATATTGTAGCTATTTCATGAATACCTCATTAATTGAGGTGAAAGATCAGTTTGAAGTTAAATATGCAGTGATAGGTACATTTAATACTTCGCAGCATGCTTCGAACTTATCTCAAATAAATATTAAATTTATCACTGTTGATAATGAAAATATAAGACCTAGTTTTGATTTAAATTTTCATAGTTTAAATACTGGTAAAATTTACCAGCTCATTTAAATATTAAAATTAAACCATAAAGTATTTTTTATGGTATAATCGTTGTTGATCGAATCCGTAAGCGAAACGGAAGTGTTTAGATAGAACTTAGAATTGCGTATTCTCAATTTATAGATTTTAATATCTATGATGTCTAAACAGTTAACGCAGAGCATGAACTCGCACCATGCCGATCTTAGAAGTCCACAATCTCATTGTGGGCTTTTTATAATTAAATACATGCTAATGTAAAATTGTAATTTGAATTATAGGCTTGAGCCTCTTCGATATCAGAATCCATACTCTCGATTTAAATATTTAATATTATTTTTAATTTTACATGAGCTCATGAATGAGTAAGTGAAAATGAATATCTCTAATGGCTGGACTACAGCAAAAGCAGTGAATGGTGAAACCATTCGAATTAACATTATCCCATTTCATAAAGTTCAAAATACGATGAGAGGGCAAATTCTTGTAGAAGTTTCTAAACAAGTTGAAGTCGAATCAGGTGAAGTATTTGAAATAAACTTAGATGGCCGATCTTTTTTCTTGGGATTTAATAATCTATATAAGATTATGATTTAAAAATATTTTTCATAAAAGTCTAATGCGAAAAATTAGACTTTTATGGAAATAGAATCATAATACTAGTAACAGAATTATATAGATCACGATTAAGATTTACCCCATACATACCAATGATGATTTTATAAAAAATATCCGAAAATTATGTGAATAAAAGTTGGATAACTCATTTTTTAACATTGTTATTTTTAAGTAAAACTATAATGAGAATATCTTTTTAACATACTAAGATAAATTGCTGTACAAATAGTGACCTGTGTAAGTTCAATTTATAAAGCACAACTTATTATCTTAACAACTATGTAATAAGGAAAATAACATGAGTAAGAAAAAGATCAGTAGCAATGCAAAAATTCAACAGTTTGAACAGGATAGCTATGTCGACCCTAAAGGTAAAACACTTACGACTTCACTAGGGGTTCCTGTAGTTGATAATCAGAATAGTCTTAAAGTAGGGGAGCGCGGTCCTACACTGTTAGAAGATTTTCTATTACGTGACAAACTGATTCACTTTGATCGTGAGCGTATACCAGAACGAGTTGTCCATGCTCGAGGATTTGGTGCTCATGGATATTTTGAACCGTATAAAGGCAATGAAAAATGGACTAAAGCCAAATTTCTGACTGATACCAGCAATCCTACCCCTATTTTTGCGCGGATATCTACAGTTCAAGGTGGACGTGGCTCAGCAGATGTTGTGCGTGATGTTCGAGGTTTTTCTATTAAGTTTTATACGCAAGAAGGAAATTATGATTTAGTAGGAAACAATATTCCTGTTTTCTTTATACAAGATGCTATTAAATTTCCTGATTTTGTCCATGCTGTCAAGCCAGAAGATCCGAATGAAGTCCCGACTGGACAATCAGCACATGATACCTTCTGGGATTTCATTTCTTTAAATACCGAAACAGCACATATGACAACTTGGGTGATGTCAGATCGTGCTATTCCTCGTAATTTGCGTTCTATCCAAGGTTTCGGTGTACATACATTCAGACTTATCAATGCGCAAGGCAAAGCTCATTTAGTCAAATTTCATTGGACTCCAAAGCAAGGGGTTGCTCAAGTCGTATGGGACGAAGCATTAAAACTGAATGGCAAAGATCCTGATTTCCATCGACGAGATCTATGGGATGCAATCGAAAATGGAAATTATCCTGAATGGGAGCTAGGAGCTCAAATTTTCACGGAAGAAGAAGCTTCTGAATGGGATTTTGATGTTTTAGATCCAACTAAGCTTGTACCAGAGGAATTAGTACCTGTAACTCCATTAGGCAAATTTATATTGAACCGTAATACAGATGATTTCTTTGCCGAAACGGAGCAAGTTGCTTTTAGCCCAGCAAATATTGTATCTGGTATAGATTTTAGTAATGATCCTTTACTTCAAGGAAGATTATTTAGCTATACAGACACCCATCTACATCGTTTAGGTACAGCTAACTTTAACCAAATTCCAATTAATAAACCTGTATGCCCTTTTCATACCAATAGACGTGGTGGATTTGCTAACCATGAAGTTTACAAGGGAAAAGCAAATTATGAACCAAATTCAGTGGATGATAATTGGCCACGAGAAATTGGGCAGCAAGAAGGGGGATTTAGTTCTTATCCTGAACATGTGGAAGCAAGTAAATTACGTATTCGACCTGAAAGCTTTGCAGATCATTTCTCACAAGCGACACTTCACTATATGAGTTTGAAGAAGCATGAACAACAGCATATTAAAGATGCTTATGCATTTGAACTCTCTAAAGTTCAAGATGAAGAAATTCGTCAACGCGTGGTTGATCGAATTCTAGTAAATATCGATAAAGATCTCGCGACATACGTTGCAAATGAGTTAGGTTTAAAACTGTCTGATAAGCCAGCGATTAAAAAACAAAGTAAAGTTAAAATTTCAGAAAAACTTAGCATTGAGGCTTTCCCTGCACCAGATATTAAACAACGTAAAATTGCAGTACTTGTGCATAATGGTGCAAATGCAACTTCTGTAGATGCCGTGAAAGCATGGGCTGAAAGTGAAAATGCGGTTGCAGAAGTTTTAGCTCCAAGTGCAGCTCCAGTTAAATCTAAAGATGGAAAAGAAATTGCAGTAGATGGTCGACAAAATGGTGAGCCGTCAGTCACATATGACGCAATTGTTGTTATTGATGGCGATAATCTAGAAGCATTTAAGGCTGATGGAGTTGCAAAACACTATGTTCTTGAAACGTTTAAACATCTTAAACCAATTTATTTGCTTGGAGATAAAGAAAATCTTCTCGAATACTTTGGTATCGAACAAGATGATGCTATTTTTAGTAGTAAAACCTTTAAAGATCATCAAGATAAATTTAAGAAAGCGATACAAAATCACAGACTCTGGTCTCGAGAGGATATAGTAGCAAGTATCCCAGCATAAAAATAAGAGAAGCCTAGATTCACTATCTAGGCTCTTTTTTTAGGTAGTCATGATAGGTTTATTGATCGAATTATTTTGATTGGTCTTAAGTAAATATACCGTGAATAATCTGAGCACAGTTCATCATAGAGCTTTTAGACTCGTCATTCGAGCGACGTTAGATCGCTACTTGATTTATTTCTATTGATGACCTTGATTAATTTGATACAAAGTTAATTTTGATTTGTCTAGAGAATTGCTATTCTTGAGCTAGCGCTTGAAAATTTGAAATGTGAAACCGCCATACATATTTGTAAAAGTAATTCTATGAAAGATAATAAAAATGGGAAACAAACTTTGAGTAATGAACGGTGTCCTTTTGAAACGTCACTCCGATACTACAAAAATCTAAGTTGGGGCATCATTTCTTTAGAGTGCAAAACTCACATATATCCATGGATCTTATTGAACTGATTCGTGGAAGAAAGTCATGATCGGTGTAATCGATGTGGCAACCAATCAAATTGAAACACTTGACGAAATGGTGAACACTTTGCGTAAAGTTTTGCAATTTGTCGATGCTGATAAGCTATATCCTTCAACCAACTGTGGAATGATACCACTGTCTCGTCACGTGGGACGTGACAAACTTGAAGCCTTAAGTATGGGTTCAGCGATCTTAAACTAAGAAGTTAGTGCTTTAGCTGAGTTTATTTTCTACATTCAAGATGGATCATCTGTGCAATCACCTATATCCTAGGTTCGCACGAGTTTAGCAATTTATATTTGAGAAGAGAAAAATGGTTGAAGCTTCAGACTACAGAAACGCAATGTCTTTATTAACCACTGCAGTCAATATTATTACAACAGCTGGTGAAACAGGACAGCATGGTTTCACGGCTTCTGCTGTATGTAGCGTTACTGATTCACCTGCTACGCTTTTGGTGTGTATGAATCAATCATCCCGATCTCATCAGTATTTTATTGAGAACAAAGTTTTATCTGTCAATGTGCTCAGTTCTCAACATGAGTCTCTTTCAAATGCTTTTGCATCGAGTCAATTGAGTGCAGAACAACGTTTTGGATTAGCCCAATGGGGTAAATTGAAAACAGGTTGCCCGGTTTTAAAGGACGCTTTAGTCAGTTTTGATTGTGAGATTGAGCAAATTCAACGAGTGGGCACACACAGTATTTTTATTTGCCGAGTTGTAGCCATTCAACAAAGCTCGCAAGAGGAAAGTCTTGTCTATTTTAATCGATCTTATCATCAGGTGAGTGCAGAAGAGGAAGTTTAATGAGCTAGAGCAGCAAGATTTTCAATCGTTTCTTATAATGATCTTGGGAAAGATGGTGAATGGTAAGCCTCGAACAGTGAGCTTTCATAGTGTGAGGTTAAACCCAATGGATATTACTCGAATCGTTTATGATCATACAGAGTGAATGATCTTTCTCTTTGGGATGAAAAAAGAAAAGTATTATTTTCAAAAATTTGAAACCAATTAAATAATTTTTAAAAAAAATAATCAGTGTTTTATATTTAATTTATTCTCTTAAAGAAATATATTAACTTTTAAATCTAGAAATTCGATTATTTTTATAAATACTTTCGGTTTTACCAATCCAATCATCTTTTGTATTCTCTATTTCAACGAAGCAACACTCTCACAAAGAAATAGAGGAAAACACATGAGTTTAATCAATACTGAAGTCAAACCATTCAATGCAACTGCTTATCAAAATGGTGAGTTCATTGAAGTTTCTGAGCAAGATTTTAAAGGTAAATGGTCTGTTGTCTTTTTCTATCCTGCAGATTTTACATTTGTGTGTCCAACAGAATTAGGCGATCTTGCTGATAACTATGCTGAATTCCAAAAGTTAGGTGTAGAAATTTATGGTGTATCTACAGATACTCATTTCACACATAAAGCTTGGCATGATACTTCAGATGTGATTGGTAAAATTCAGTATCCACTTATTGGTGACCCAACGTGGACATTGTCTAAAAGCTTTGATGTATTGATTGAATCTGAAGGTTTGGCAGATCGTGGTACATTTGTAATTGATCCTGAAGGAAAAATTCAAATTGTAGAGATTAATGCAGGTGGTATTGGTCGTGATGCTCAAGAACTTCTTCGCAAAGTGAAAGCGGCTCAATATGTTCATGCCCACCCAGGCGAAGTATGTCCTGCGAAATGGAAAGAAGGTGATGCTACACTTGCACCATCAATCGATCTTGTTGGTAAGATCTAAATTAAGTTGAAAAGTAAAGAACCAGCACGATGTGCTGGTTTTTTATTAAGAGGCATAACCTTCTTGATTTTGTGCTGCTTGTCGTAAACCATCAACCAAGTGGTCGATGAGTTTTTCCATCACGAGTCGTTGTCCTTTACGTGATGCATAAACGAGTTGCACAGTCCCTATATTTGAGCACCAGTCAGGCAAGATGTGTATAAGCCGTCCTGCTGCCAAATCCTTTTGCACTGTAAGATAAGGTAGATCTGCAATACCTAATCCATCCATCACTGAATAATACACACCAGCCAAATCATTACTTTTAATACGTGGTTGTAATGGAATTTCAATGAGATCATGCCCTTCAATTCGGTGCAAATTCCATTGATAGTGTGTTTTTTGAGTTCCTAAAACAATTGTTGGAAAATCATTGATTTCAGTTGGATATTCTAAAACGCGACCCTGTAAAAGCTCAGGGGTTGCCACTAAACAATGAGTGGTTTTGATGACATCACGAACCACGATGGTGGAGTCTTCATTGGCAGAAAAATTAGTTCTGATCGCCAAGTCAATATCATCGTGCAATACATCTACGCGTCGGCTGGTTAATTCCATCTCGACTTGAACTTTTGGATAGCGCTTTAAAAAATCATTGAGTAAAGAGCGAATTTGATAACGCATCATTACGGGTGGGCAACTAATTTTAACTAGACCCTGAGGTTCACTTTTCTGTTTAAGTAAAACATTATGAGCGCAATCAACTTGGTTGATTACTTTTTCACATTCTTGAAAAAATTCTTGACCTAAAGGCGTTACTTTGAAATGGCGAGTAGAACGTTGAATGAGTGTGACATTAAATTTTGCTTCGAGTTCTAAAATACGTCGACTAAGCTTTGATTTAGTTATATTTGACGCGTCACTAGCAGCACTGAAACCGCCGTATTTAACGACCAAATAAAAATAGTAATAGTCATCAAATGAATGCAATTTTCACCTCGACGCCTGATCCGATAAAGTTTAAGCATAGGTTAAACTAAGCCGTTCAAGAAATCATCTTGGGTTTTGAATATGGTAAAAAAAAGCGACCCACAGGTCGCTTTTATTAAATATTATTTTTTAGTGGTGTTCTTTACATAGCTAACCATTAAGTTTTTATAGTCAGGAATATGCTCACCGAATAAAGCACCTAAACCTTCGATATCATTACGCCAGTCACGATGTAACTCACCTGCAGCACCAAACCATGTCATAAGTTGAGCACCTGCTTGAGACATGCGGTTCCATGCAGCATCGCGCGTAATTTGGTTGAATGTACCAGATGCATCAGTAATCACGAATACATCAAAGTCTTCAGCAAGAGCTGAAAGTGTAGGGAATGCAACACATACTTCAGTCACAACACCAGCGATGATCAGTTGTTTTTTACCTGTCGCTTTAACAGCATTTACAAAATCTTCGTTATCCCAAGCATTGATTTGACCTGGACGCGCGATATATGGAGCATCAGGGAACATTTCAACTAATTCTGGAACGAGTGGACCATTAGGACCATCTTCAAAACTTGTTGTTAAAATTGTCGGCAAGTTAAAGTATTTTGCTGCTGCTGCGAGTGCTAAAACATTGTTTTTAAACTTATCAGGATCGATATCACGTACAAGAGAAAGAAGACCTGTTTGGTGATCGACTAAAAGCACTACTGCATTATCTTTATCTAAACGAACGTAAGGTTTGCCCATTATTATTAGCCTCTATGATGTTAGTAAGTGTGAATACGTATCAATGAACTCGTATTCAGTCACCAGTTATATTAGACTGAAAATGAGATAAATTTGTGACCATTTTTAGGATAATTAGTCTTATTAATAGGAATATTGTAATCATAAATTTCAAATTTCAGTGAATAGTCACATATATGAATTAATTTAGATTATTATAATCATAAAAATAGGAATCTGTATGTCAGTAAAGCTCTTTTTATTTTCTGTGCAAAGTCTAAAATGAGCGCATGTTCATCCTATCGAATATAGGAGTAAAAGATGAAAAGAGTAATTGGGGTTTATCGTAACCAACATACACATTGGGTTGGTGATGGTCTGCCAGTGCGTAACTTATTTTCTTATGATCGGTTAGGTCAAGCACTTAGTCCTTTTTTGTTATTAGATTATGGTGCACCACATCACTTTGAGCCAACGACACGTCAGTTAGGTGTTGGTTCACATCCTCATCGCGGATTTGAAACAGTGACTATCGCCTACCAAGGTGGTTTGGCACATAAGGATTCCAGTGGTGGTGGTGGTGTTATCGAGGCAGGAGATGTGCAATGGATGACTGCTGGGGCTGGATTGGTTCACGAAGAGTTTCATTCTCCTGAATTTGCTCAAAAAGGTGGAATTCTTGAAATGGCACAGCTTTGGGTCAATCTACCAGCCAAAGATAAAATGACTCAACCACGTTATCAAGCGATCACATCTCATGATATTCCAACAATTACCATGGATGATGATGCTGGTCACATCCGTGTAATTGCGGGTGAGTTTGGTGGTCATTATGGTCCTGCTGAAACATTTACTCCAATAAATGTGTGGGATGGTCAGCTTAAAGCTGAGTATGAAACATTCATACATGTTCCTGTAGATCACAATGTATTGGTTGTAGTGTTGAATGGTGAACTCGTAATTAATGGGACTCAAAAAGTTCTAGACAGTTCAATTGTGATGTTTGCTCGTGATGGTGAGGCAGCAATTCAATTGCAAGCATATAAAGATACACAATTTTTAGTGCTTACAGGTGAGCCACTAAATGAGCCAATTCAAGGGCATGGACCATTCGTCATGAACACCAAAGAAGAAATCATTCAAGCTTTTCATGATTTCAATAATGGTAAATTTGGTGAAATTGCACGTTAATTGGAACGACAAAAGCGGAAATATCATTTCCGCTTTTTTTGTGATCATCATTTTAAAAAAATAAAGGACCTCTATCCCACACAACAGAGGTCCTTATACGCTGTAATTTATATTTATTTTCTAGATCACATTCTATTTGTGCTTCTTATTAATGTGATGTAGTTCTCATTTTTAAAACAATGATAATGCATTTTTTTTAAGCTGTAAACTAAAAAATTAAATTATTGGTGAAAATATCTATTTTGTTTTTAAACATATTTTTTGATTTCTTAAAAAATACAAGTGTATTAAATATTTAGCGTATGACGAATAGTGTAGCAAGAATTTTACGTAAATTTATTTGATTAAAAATTAATCAAAAACAAATAAAATCTGGAAGTTTTTAATAGCAAGTTTCAAAGTGTTCTATCGCATAATTAAAAAAATTTTTAATGCTTGGATCATAATTTTGAAAATTGCAGTGATTGGAAGTGGTATGGCAGGGTTGGCAACTGCGAGAATTCTCAAGGATGCTGGTCACCAGATCACAGTTTTCGAGGCGCTTCCAGGGCGTGGTATGGATAGTTATAGTCTTGAGTATGAAGGTGGGATTATTGATTCGCCATTACGTGTCATGAATCCAATGCTCTGGAAAAATACATTGAGTCTTGCCACACATTTGGGTCTCAATACTTTTCCAGTACGTACATATATGTCATGTAGCTGGTTATTTGAAGATAAAATCGAAACTTGGCTGACAACATCACGTTCACGCATAGGCAACTTTCCAATCATTAACAATCGAAAAGGATTAAAGCAATATGGCATCCGTTTAGTGAAAGGGATGTTACAACTTAGATCTGCATTGAAGCAGTTTTTTAAATCTAAAAATCAAGATATCACTTTAGATGAGTTCGTTAAATATAACCAAATAGAAGAAGTATTTTGGAATGGGGCAGTCATGCCTGTCCTATTTACCATTTGTACATGTGATGCCAAAACAATTGGTGAATGGCCAGCGAAACCATTGTTGATTTTCTTACGCCAACTGACGGATGGAGATGCACTTCTTCGAATTCAAGGTGGGACGCCAGCTTTCGTTGATAAATTGCTGGAAGATATCGATTTAAGAAGTGGGCAGCCTATTACTCGTGTACAAGAGCAGGGTGATTTAGTCTATGTGGAAAATGAAGCAGGTGAATCTAACTTATTTGATCGCGTGATTGTCGCGACACCAACAACAAAAGTTCATGAGTTTTTAGATGCTGAACAGTTTGCGGATGATATTGCACTTCTCAAACAATTTAAGTTTGTTGATGGTGAATTGGTCATTCATACTGATTCAGTGGTAATGCCTGTGAAGCGTAAAGATTGGTGCGTATTGAGTTATATGATGGATCGTAAATTTACTAAACAGCATTTCACTGTTTGGCTGAATTCGATTGAGCCAACATTAGTGGGTAAATCTCCTGTTTTTCAAACTTGGAATCCAGTAATTGAGATTGATCCTAAAAAAGTAATACATAAAGTGAAACTCACTAGAGCTGTTGTAGACCGTCATACTCTACCACTAACGCATGAGTTGAGTGCTCGTCACCAACAACAAGGTCGTAAAGTATTTTATTGTGGCTCTTGGTCATGTGATGGATTACCAATTTTGGAGTCAGCGGTGACTTCAGCAATGGATATAGCAAAATTACTTGATGCGCCGTTACCATTTTTAGGTTTAAAGCCTAAGGTACAGGTTGCACCAGAGTTAGGATATTAAGGGATTGAATGAAGAAGCTCCAAGCATGGATGAAAGCACCTCAACATAAATACGCGATCAATGCAGTTTTATTGGGGGATCACCGTAATTGTGCTTGGAGTAATTTAGGTCTATGGCAAACTGACCAGCTGAATTATCCACAAGCCTGCGAGTTACTCGCAATAACCCTTGCTCAATCTATCGATTTAAATTCAAAAGATAAATTAATTGATTTAGGTTGTGGGCAAGGTGCTAGCCTAATTTTATGGAAAGAAAAATTTCAAATCGAATACTTGGAAGGAATTGAATTACAAGAATATTATGTAAATCATACGCGTAAGTTTTTACCTCATGTCAATCGGATCTCGCAGGGAACATTTTTAAATTTAGAATCTAGATCATTTGAATTTAAATTTGATGCGGCAATTTGCATCGATGCTGCTTATCACAGTAATTTGAATTTATTTCTTCGTTCTGTAGATGGTATTTTGAATTCAAAAGGACGCTTAGCATTTCATTATCTTGCTTTGAATTCAAAGTTCTATACTTTGAGTCCTCTAGCGCAATTGAAAGTTAAATTATTATTAAAAGCAGCTGACGTTCAACTGAACCATTTGCACTCATTCGATGAAACGAAATCAATCTTAGTGCAAACGGGTTTTAGAGATATACAGATTCAAGATTTGAGTCACGAGGTATTTGCAGGATTTGCAACGTATATTCAGAGTGATATTTTTAAAAATAACATCCAAGCTTATTCGTATCACGTTTTAGATTTGGCAAAAATTAAGATGACAGCAAAGTTGTGTGCGAAACTTTATCAAGAGGGAATCGTACGATATGTACAAGTGAGAGCAAGTAAAAAATAAATCATCAAAAACAACAAAGCCTCACTAAAAAGCGAGGCTAAGTATAAAATGGTGCCGGCACACGGATTCGAACTGTGGACCTACTGATTACAAGTCAGTTGCTCTACCAACTGAGCTATGCCGGCAACGTGGAGAGAATAATAGCGTTTTTTCACTAAAACGCAAGTCAAAAATTAATCGATTAATTAAAATTGAGCAGGATGAATTGTTTTTGCTTTATTTTTGATCGTCTTTTCTCCTCATTTTATAGTGATGCCCGTCATAGCGTGTACAGGCATCTTGAGAAAATTTTATAGGATCAGCTATTTGGTTTTTAGAATACGATCAAGGTCTTGTGCACACTCTTCAAGAGTATAAGCCATATCAAATTGCATTTGAGGTTTTAACTCTTGTGCTAATTTTCTCCATTGCTCAATTAATCTTAGCGCTTTTTGAATTTTGTGTTTATTCACATCTTTAGCGATAGTGGGTGTGTAGCCACCACGTTTTGCATTTTTAATTTGTTTTACATAGTTGGCGCTGTTATTCATATTATCTCCGGAATAGCAGGTTCTATATTTAAATAGGTGTGCAAAAATCATCTATTTGAATAACGTTGTTAGGTTGTTCAGCTCCTTAAGTATTGTTTTTATTAACTTAACATGATGTTGATGACAGTAAAATGAAGCGAGATACGTGCCAAAAGCGAAGTTTTAGGCGAAAAAAAAACCGAATCTCATGATTCGGTTTTTTAAATTCTGGCGGTGAAAGAGGGATTCGAACCCTCGATACGCTATTAACGTATACACACTTTCCAGGCGTGCTCCTTCAGCCACTCGGACACTTCACCAAGGCGTGCGATGATAACTAAAAAAAAAGCAGATGCCAAGTTGAAACAATTGATTTAAAGAAAAAGTTTTTAGCCAGTGATATGATTGCCGAAAAATTCTGTCGAATGCATGAAGACTAAAATATGCAAAGCACTGCAAAAAAAGCCGCACTTCCTGCGGTAACATTGGCAGCATTAGGGGTGGTGTTTGGTGACATTGGAACCAGTCCTCTGTATGCATTGCGTCAATGCTTCCTTACGGCTCATATTGCAATTACTGAGGCAACCGTTCTGGGTATTTTGTCGCTCATTTTCTGGTGCATGATGCTCACCATCAGCTTTAAATATGTCTCAGTCATTATGAAGGCAGATAACAATGGTGAAGGCGGTATTATGTCGCTTCTTGCCTTAAATCTACGTTCAACTCGTATTGCAGATCAGCGCAAAATTTATCTCATTGCCTTGGGCTTTATCGGTGCATCACTGTTTTTTGGTGATGGCATTATTACCCCAGCAATTTCTATTTTATCCGCGATTGAAGGTTTAAGTATTGCGACTCCGATGTTTAATCAATGGTTATTACCATTGGCCATCGGTATTTTAACAGCACTGTTTTTAATTCAGCGCCACGGCACGGCGACCATGGGTAAGTTCTTTGGACCAATCACATTATTGTGGTTTGCATCAATTGGACTATTAGGCTTATGGAGTGTTATGCAAACACCGTTCGTGTTGGCAATGATCAGTCCGCATTGGGCGTTTGGCTTTATCATCAACCAACCTTTTGTTGCATTCCTCACGATGGGTGCCGTCATTTTAACGATGACGGGGGGTGAAGCACTATATGCAGATATGGGGCATTTTGGTCGTATGCCTATTAAGCTTGCTTGGTTTGTGATTGTATTGCCAAGTCTAGTTTTTAACTATGCGGGTCAAGGTGCTTTACTTTTACGAGATCCAAATGCAATTGAGAACCCATTTTACCTGTTGGTCCCTGATTGGGCTTTATTTCCAATGATTGGTCTTGCAACCGCTGCTGCCGTGATTGCGTCTCAAGCGGTGATTACGGGCGTATTCTCAATGGTCAATCAAGCGATTCAATTGCGCTATTTACCGCGTTTAACCGTGCAACATACATCTGATGTTGAACAAGGACAAATCTATGTCCCGTTCATCAACTGGGTATTATTTATTTCAGTCATTATTCTCATTTTATTATTTGAAAATAGCGCGAATCTTGCCAGTGCCTACGGTGTAGCAGTGACCATGACGATGCTGTGCGGTACGATTTTAATTTCGATTTTAGCTTATGGCGTTTGGCGCTGGCCTGTTTGGAAAGTAGCCCTTTTTGCTGTGCCTTTATTGATCATCGACCTCATTTTTGTTGCTTCGACTTCTTTAAAAATTGTTGGTGGTGGATGGGTGCCAATCTTGATTGGTGCAATTGTATTTACCGTTTTAATGACGTGGAAAGATGGCCGTCAAATCGTACTTAATAAGCTTGAGTCTGATGCGTTACCTATTGATCTCTTTATTCAAAGTGTCAAGATGAGTGATGAAACGCTGATCGTTCCTGGGGATGCAATTTTCCTCACAGGAACACCTAATATCGTTCCACATGCGATGTTGCACAATATTAAGCATAATAAGGTTCTACACGAACGTAATATGATGATTACGGTCATTACTAAAGATGTACCTTATGTACCTGATATTGAGAGAATTCGTGTAGAAAAGATGGATAATCGATTCTTTAGGATTTTTGTATATTATGGGTTTAAAGACCAACCCAACATTCCAGTCGCGCTGAAAGCGGCATATGAGCAGTTAAATTTTGAATTTGATATGATGCAAATTAGTTTCTTTATTTCACGTGATCGTCTGATTCATACCGTGGGAGAAGGAATGGCGCCATGGCGTGAAAAATTATTTATATCAATGCAGCGGAATACCAGTCCTGTGAGTGATTTCTATTTAATTCCACCAAATCGCGTGGTCGAAATGGGAAGCCAGATCGAAATCTGAGTAAGCGTTTGCTAAAATTTTGGATATAAAAAACCGCCTCAAAGGCGGTTTTTTATTAAGCCTAATACCTTACTCAGCCGCTGGTGCTTCTACAGGCGCTTCTTCAGTTGCATTTACTTCAGGTTGAGCTGGAACTGCAGTTTGTGCTTGAGGAGCAGTTTCTTCTGCTTCAGCAGGTGGTAAGTTTCCAATAGGCGCTTTCGCATCAGCAGGCGCTTGTGTTGTAGCACCTTCAGAAATAACTTTCATCTGACCATTAGCTAATACTTCTTGTAAAGTACCAGGCTGACCATTCACTGTTGTTACGACTTTAGCTTTAGAAAGGCTTTCCAAAGTTTCGCCAGCTTGAACTGGTGGCTCAGCAAATGCACTTGCACTTGCCAAAGATAAACCCATTACTAATGCTGTCAAAGAAGTATGTGCTAATTTCATAGTGTCCTCACTTTCAATTCTTTTAATTTACTAAATAACTTTTATACCATCTCACAAGTAATTGATGTAATTCAATCAAATACACGTAAAACCTTAAAGAGTATTAAAAAACTATTCTATAAAAACAACAATTTGTTACTTATTTTGAGTGATATTTGAACGGAATGCGAAGATCCTTTATTCACTTGAAAATTCACTTGATGTACTTCAAATTCATAGCTTGTTAAGCTGTGGCCGGTTTTGAATAAAGCCCACGCATTGGGCCAGAAGTTGAACACGGAATGAATAGGTAATCTGAGTTTGAATAATATTGTGGTAAAAGCTGTATTAGGTATTGTTGCAGCAGGAAGCTTTGCAATTGCTTTCGGTCAAGAAAAGTTGTCTTCATATCTGCCATTTTCAGGTTCGGTTAATAATACAGCTTGTCTAAATCAATTTTATCGCCAAGAGCCACCTTATTTAATCAAAGAGAGCTTAAGTAAAGATCGCTACCCATTATGCTTTAATGGATTCACCACTATGTATTCTGGTGTCTCAAAAACACCATTATGGGTAGCTGAATATCTGAATCCAGATCGGCTGAGCCAAAAAATAAAAAGAGAAGACAGTTTCCATGAGGAGACTCGTGTAGCAGAAAAGCATCGAGCATTATTATCAGATTATCGTGGGTCGGGATATGACCGTGGTCATATGGCTCCAAATGCTGATATGCCAAATAAAGCTGCACAGTACGACAGTTTTTCTTTAGCCAATATGGTTCCTCAAGCTCCGCAGAATAACCAACAAATCTGGCGAGAAATTGAGGAAGCGACACGTGCAATCGTTACGAAGCAGAAACATGATGTGTATGTGATTACCGGGCCTGTATATAGTGGCAAAAAACTGAAAACCATTGGACGCGGTGTTATTGTTCCAACAGCGGTGTTTAAAGCCGTATATATACCTAAAACAGGTGCTATTGGCGCATATTACGCTCCAAATAATAATTCACTACAGATGCAAGTGGTCAGTGTATGCCAGTTAGAAGAAGTGCTTGGCATGAATCTGTTTCCTCAACTTACATCTGAGCAAAAGCGTAATACTTATAAATTGCCATTAAAAGCCAATCAGGTCAAAGCCCAACAAGCCATAGAGTATTCGCACTGGGATGCCGAAAGCCAATGTGCAGTTGATATCTCAACAGATCAACTCAAAGCGCTGCAAAAAGAGTTTAGTAGTCAAAGCGTACCTGTCAATACAACCGCAACGAATCAAGAGGCTAAGATCGATGAACAAGCACAAGATGCAATCGTGAAAGAGTTGGTTCAAGCGTTGTTGCAATATTTATTACAAATCCTTAAATAAAAAAGCTCGAATTCGCCCTGAAGATTCATTTATCTTCAGGGATTGATATTTATAAACTTAAAGAGATTTGCCATGTTTAAGCCTTTTAAAAATGGGACTGAGTCACATTCCATTCATGACTTGACGCTTGAAAACGATCTTGATCGTGTGAGTATTTATGGCAACTTGCAAATCACCAAAGATCAAGCCGGTTTAGCCGCTGCGAAAGCGTTAAAACAATATTTAGATGCAATGGTCATCTACTTAGAAGATCAAAAAAATTTAGTAGAAAAAATAGAAACGACGGCTGAGAATGAAATAGAAAATCCTTTCTTGTGATTCATCAATCATCTTTAGACTGAAGACTTAAATTCACAATCATCAAGTGCGAATATGATGTTGAATACGCCACTGTTGGGGCGTCATCTTCATCCACTGACGAAATGCGCGTTGGAATGCACTTTGTTCGGAATAACTGAGCAATAACGAAATCTCGTGTAAGCTGAGATAAGGATCTTGTAAATATTGAATCGCTAGAAGTTTGCGAACTTCTTGAACGCGCTGCTGATAGGTATCACCTTGATTTTGTAAATGGCGCTGAAGTTGTCTGACTGACATTCCCACTTGTTCTGCGACAGTTTGAATTTGATAATTGTGTCTTTGGATTCCAATCAGAATGGCTTGCTGTAACCGTTCATCGATTTGTGTGTTGTTGGGGAGTCGACTTAACAAATCTTGAGCTTGTTGCATCAGGAGTTTTTGTAAAGTTTGATCAGCTTGTTTAATCGGTGCTTGTAGGAGCTGGCTTGGAAAAGTAAGCTTGACATGAGGCTGAGAGAATTTTACTTTGCTCTGAAAAAAACGCTCATAAATCGCAATATTTTTTGGTGCTGGAAAGCGAAAGTGAATTTCTTGAATATGTAAATGCTCAATACCCGCATAACGTTTTAGAAATTCAACCAATAATGCCATCGCAATTTCATCCGTGATTTGTGTCGACAAATGCATTGGCAAATCTTCCCAACGTACGCTAAATACGCCTTGCTCCAGATCAACGGCGAGAGGTGTACCATCATAAATTAAACGATGATATTCATGATAACGGGTGAGTGCTTCTGCTAGGTTATCGCATGATAAAGCGATATACGCGATAATGCCTAAATGTTGCGGTTTGACCCATTGAGCAATTTCTAACCCTAACGCAGGTTGTGGGTGTACTTCATAAATTTCATTTAATATTTCACGCCAAATGCTAAAGTCAAAGCGTTCGGCTTGCTGAATACTTGCCAATTTTGCAGAAATAGGGAGACCGCTCTCTTCACAATAATTATGTAAGAGATGTCCAAGTCCACCATGAACCGAGCCTGAATAATCCTTTATCTGCTGCATGTGATTAATACTTTTCTTGTTTTATCAATTGAAATCACGATGAGTTATTAAGCCTGTTTTTACAGTGCCATACAAGCGCTTTTTCTACCATACGACATTGAAAAATATGTCGTGATTTGTCAATGAAAATTTTATCTTGCGTCAATGGTTGAGAGCTTGAGTTAGATATATTGAAAGAAAAGAAACAGGGATTTTGAACATGATTAAAGGTTTTGTTGCAGGCTTAATCATTGCCAATGGATTTGAATGGGTCGCGCATAAATATGTTCTACATGGTGTACACCGTCCGGGTAAAGCGAGGTTTAGTCCTGTGCCTAAAAATATGGAATCTCATTGGGCACATCACCGTGAAGTTAGAACACAAGATTTCCATGATGAGGGTTATGTAGAGGGAATCTCAAATTGGCGAACAAAAAATGAAATCGTATCATTGGGGATTGTTGCTGCTGTATTTGGAACAGCATTTTATCCAATCTCGAAAGGCATGAGTTTATCCGTGCTTTATAGTGCTTGTAACTACTACTACACGCATCGCAGAGCTCACCTCGAACCTCATTGGGCAAAAAAGAAAATTCCTTGGCACTATGACCACCATATGAACGCCAATCAAGATGCAAATTGGTGTGTCACTAAGCCTTGGTTTGATTACATTTTAGGGACACGTGTCATTTCAACGCCAGATTTGAAGGAAGATAACCCTTTAGGGGTGCAGTTACCGTCTTTTATTTCAAAACGAGTCAATCATATTGTTGAACAATATTTCCCCGCAAAGTGGGTTGAGCAGATAGCAGCGCGCTCCGATATTTCAAAAAAAGCTTTGGCTATAGTGGAGTAAGTCAGATTAGATATGGAATTGGCTGAATTGACATCTGGTTTGTCATGATTGGTCAATAAAATATGTAGCTTTTGTCAAGATTTCGTGCAGATCTGTCATTTATGATATGAGATGAATAAATCGGAGAATGAAAATCTGATGGTAGAACTCTCCAGTTTATCGCTTTGCATAACGAACCAAGCGCTGTTTTTTCTTGGTTTTTAGAGCCTTCGGGCTCTTTTTTTTTGCAAAAAAAAAGAGGCATTTGCCTCTTTTTTATGGGCCTGATTAAAGACGCATTTCAATGCCTTGTTCAGCTAAATATTGTTTTGCTTCCGGGATGGTGTGTTGACCAAAGTGGAAGATAGAGGCTGCCAGCACCGCATCAGCACCCCCTTGTAAAATTCCGTCTGCTAGATGTTGAAGATTACCCACACCACCTGAAGCAATCGTTGGAATCGTTACACGATCATTAATCTGACGCATCAATGCTAAGTCATAACCAGCTTTTGTACCATCTGCATCCATTGACGTAATGAGCAATTCTCCTGCGCCGTATTCTGCCATTTTCACAGACCATTCAATCGCATCGATACCCGTTGGTTTGCGACCACCATGTGTGAAAATTTCCCACTTATTTTCACCCGTTTTTTTTGCATCAATCGCAACTACAATACATTGTGCACCAAAACGTTGAGAGGCTTCTTGAACGAATTCAGGATTAAAGACAGCAGCTGAGTTAATACTGACTTTGTCTGCACCAGCGTTAAGCAATAAACGAATATCTTCAACTTTACGAACACCGCCACCTACGGTCAGTGGTACAAATACAGTTTCAGCCATACGCTCAACCGTACGGTAAGTGGTGTCACGCCCATTAGATGTTGCAGTGATATCGAGAAAAGTAATCTCATCTGCACCTTGTTCGTTATAACGACGTGCTACTTCAACTGGGTCGCCTGCATCACGAATATCAAGGAATTGAACACCTTTTACAACTCGACCGTTATCTACGTCGAGGCAAGGAATAATACGTTTAGCAAGCATAATTTTTTCCAAAAATAACAGCCGATTATGAAACTTACAGACTTTGGTGCTACACCTTGGTAGTCGGAGCAGGTATTCTATCAAAATAATGTAAGTTTTTTCGCAGGTTTTTTTATGTCGGTTTATACCACTTTGACTTTAAAGGAAGTTCAGGATTTTGCTACGCCTTATGGATTAGAGGTGATTGACCTGATTCCGATTCAAGGAGGTATTCAAAATACGAACTATTTTCTAGTTTGTGCAGATCAAACCGAATATGTTTTAACAATTTTTGAAGATATGGATGAACACGGCGCAGGTGAACTCGTCCCTGTACTTGAGCATCTGGGTCATGCAGGTCTGCCTGTGCCTGTACCTTTGAAACATTCAGGACGTTCGATTCAGATCTTAAAAAATAAACCTGCACAAATTGCGCCTAGAATGCGTGGCAAGCATCCTATGCCTTCATCACTTGAACAGGTTCAGTCCATTGCTATTGCACAGGCTCAAATACATGTGGCTCTCGATAACTTTCCCTTAGAGCGCGCAGAGTATCGTAATCATGATTATTGGTTAAGTGTGGCTCAGCAGCTTCGACCTACGCTAAATCCAGCCGATCAAGTATTATTAAATAGTTTGTTAGGTTTATATGACGCTCTTACCGCAATGTACCCTGATCGTCCACGAGGTTTTATCCATTCTGACCTATTTAGAGATAACACTTTATTTGAAGGGGCTACTTTAAAAGGGATACTCGATTTTTATGAGTTGAATAAAGATGAACTTTTGTTTGATATCGCCATTACGATGAATGATTTCTGTACAGAATATCCAAGTGTTCATTTGAATGAGGAAAAGGCCTTAGCATTCTTGGAGGCTTATCAAAGTGTACGTGAAATGACCAGTGATGAAAAATCATGCCTAGAACTCTATTTAGCGATGGCAGCTGGACGTTTCTGGATGATGCGTTTGCTAGTGGCTCAAAAGAACAAAGAAATGGGGCGTGTTAGCGAGGATATTTTGCAAAAAAATCCTTTAGAAATGCGCAATATGCTGGTTGAAAGATTAAAATTTGTCACAGCTTAAAAATTTAAAAAATCTGGGGGAAATATGCGTGATCAAGGTCGTCTAGTTGAATGGTTTGATGAAAAAGGCTATGGATTTATTCAACCCAATGATTCATCCAAAGATCGCGTTTTCCTTCACATTAAAGATTTTGCCAAACCAGGCCCAAGACCGATTCCAGGTTGTGCTTTGGAGTATATCGTTCAATTGGATGGTCAAGGTCGATTTAAAGCGAAACAAGTAACATACTTAAAAGCGACTCAGGCAAAAAAAGTAAAAACGAAGCCGCGTCATTCACCAGTTACTCAACAAAAAATGCAACCGATGCAAGTAGCGATTATTGCTTATATCTTGACGCTTGCTACATTAGTCCTATTGGGGCTATTGAGTATGATGGTGGTGTTGGTCATTTTATTGATGAACCTGATCACCTATGGCTTATATGCACACGATAAAGCGGCGGCTCAACAGGGGAGTCAACGTGTACCAGAAAATACATTACATGTGGTTTCTCTATTAGGAGGATGGCCGAGTGCTTGGCTTGCTCAGCAACGCTTGCGTCATAAAACACAAAAACAACCATTTCGAAAAATTTATTTCTGTACTATAGCGTTTAATATACTGATTATTTTATGGATAATTTCACCATTTAATGGTTTGAAATTATAAAGCCTCAAAAAAATTAAAAAGGTGACTTTATGAATTATACAGCTGATCAAGATCCAAACCGCAGCTTAACGATTTTACTTTATATCCTGTATATCATCGCTATTTTTTCAGCAGGTATTTTGGCGGTTATTGCGCTAATTATTAACTATTGGAAACGATCAAAGGTACAGGGCTCAATTTTTGAAAGTCATTTTACTTGGCAAATTCGTACTTTTTGGTGGTATTTAATTTGGAATATCATCGCGTTCCTGCCGTTTTTGTTCTTATTCTTCACGGGTGACAATCCTAATGCCTTTGCTGGTGTAGCACTGGGTGCAACAACATTCTGTATCGCAGTGATTGGTTTGTCATGGGTTTGGATTGTTTATCGTGCGATCAAAGGAATTATTAAGGTCAATGATAACGAGCCAATGTATCAATAATTAAAACTCATGAATGGGGTGGTGTCATGATTATTGAGCATGTTCATTTAAATATCAAAATGAACCAGAGTGAGGCATTCGAAAATGCTTTTAAATTAGCTAAAGACATTATTTCACCAATGAAGGGGCTAAATGCGGTTCAGCTGATTAAAAATACGAATAATGAACATGCTTATATTTTACTGATTTACTGGAACAAACTTGAAGATCATACGGAAGGTTTTAGGCAGTCAGAGGCGTATTTAAAATGGAAGGAACTCTTGCATCCCTTTTATGCGCCTATGCCTGAAGCACAGTATTTTCAACCATGTATGATGTTAAAGCTAAAAGAGCCCCAATAAGCTTATTCTTTCTTCTTAAATTTTGGTCTCCACTCACTGGTAATTACACCGAGCACAACCAACACGCCACCTAAAATTGAGAGCATAGCTAAACGCTCACCTGCTAATCTCCCAATCAAAGCCGCCCAAACAGGTTCGCCAGAATAAATAATGGCAGCCTGTGAAGGATCAACCACGCGTTGAGCCCAGTTCATGACTAACTGAATGATTGCACTTGCAAGTCCTAATCCTCCAATAATCGCAACGAAGATCCAGTTAAACTCAGGGAGTTGTGTTTCACCCACCAATGGTGCCATTAGAAAACAAATTAACGATGCAAAAATGAGTTGTAATATCGTCACTCGGCGTAAATTGACTCGAGGTGCAAAGTAACTAATGAGAATAATTTCAAGCGCAATCGCAATTGATCCTATCAAGGTAATGATCTGACCAAATTCAAGCCGAATAGCACCAAACCCATTGCCTGTTAAGAAAACTAAACCTACAAAGGCGAGTCCTGCCCCTATCCATGTCATGACATGTGGCCTTTTTTTAAAGAGCAACCACAATAAGATGGGAACCAACGGCACATAAAGTGCTGTCAAAAAGGCAGACTCGCTACTGGTGATGGTCTGTAAGCCAATGGTTTGCGTTCCATAGCCAATTGCAATCACTGTTCCAATGCAAAATCCTGCCCAAATATCTTTGGCACTAAAATATTTACAATATTGAAGTGAGATCAGACCAACAGCCAGCGCAGCTGCTGCAAATCGAAAGGCAACGAAAAGCACTGGTGTGCTGAAGTTCAATCCATATTTGACTGTTATGAAACTGGCACCCCAAATCATCGTAATTGCAATAAGGGCAAGTTGTGGTGTTTTGGTTTTGAGGGTAGGAGATAAATTCAACATATTTTTTAAGTAAGAAAAAAGAGGTCCTAAGACCTCTTTAGAAACATGCGCTATTAGAGCGCTTGTTCATCAAGTAATAATTGAGCTTCACGAAGATTTAAAGTGCCTTCATAAATTGCACGACCAGTAATCGCACCTAAAATACCAGGCTGACCTTTTAAGTTGCGAACGTCGTCAAGATTGGTCACACCGCCTGAAGCGATCACAGGTAAACCTGAATAAGTCGCAAGATTAACTGTTTGTTCGATATTCACACCTTGCATCATGCCATCACGTGCAATATCTGTATACACGATACTAGATACACCAGCATCTGCAAAGCGTTTAGCTAAATCAGTTGCTTTTACGTCAGTTACATTTGCCCAGCCATCAGTTGCGACCATGCCATTGATTGCATCAATACCGACAATGATGTGGCCTGCGAATTTTCTACAAGCTTCCTCAACAAACTCAGGTTCTTTGACTGCTTTTGTACCAATAATGACGAATGATACACCTGCATCTAAGTAGTGTTCGATAGTTTCAAGAGAACGGATGCCACCACCAATTTGAATTGGCAGTTCAGGTTGTGCTTTTGCAATCGCTTCCACAACAGGTTTGTGAATAGGTGTACCAGCGAAAGCACCATTTAGATCAACTAAATGTAAACGGCGAGCACCAGCGTCTACCCAATGTTGTGCTGTTGCCACAGGATCATCAGAGAAAACGGTATCGTCTTCCATACGACCTTGTTTTAAACGGACACATTTACCATCTTTAAGGTCAATTGCAGGGATAATCAGCATGCTTTCGCTCCTTGCCAGTATTCTGGAGTTTATTCGCAGCAATCTTAGCAAAGAAACATCAAATGAGCGAAGTAACAATGAAAAAAAACCGTCAGAACAATGTTGACGGTTTTTAATACGAACTTTGAATTAAATGTATGGTGTTGTATCTAAGTTAGAGATTAGATCAAAGCTAGTTGGTGTGATACTGGTTGGGATTGCACCTAAAGCATTTGTGATCTCTCCCGTGAATCCTACAAGATCACCCACGACAGGAATCGATGACAGAGTATCTGTTACAGGTGCTAAATCATCCAGTAAATTATCCAATGTTCCTGAGACGTCTCCTAATGTTCCTGTGACACTGCCTAAAGGATCATCAATGAGACCAGTCACGAGATCAAGAGGTTTGGTACTTGCGACATAATCTCCCGTTTCACTCACGAATCCCAAAAGATTTGAAGAAGTTTCTCCGACAACATCTACGACAGCACCTAAACCTGGCACTTGGCTTAGCAGGTCGGTCACGGGATCGGCTAAACCAGCGACTTCACCTACAACATTTGAAACATCTTTGATGGTTTGGCCTACAGTTGCAGTAGTGCCATTCAATGCAGTATTAATGCCCCCTAATAGATCTCCCTTCGAAAAATCATCAGCGATAGCGTGTAAGCCTCCGCTTAAATTTCCTAGTAAATTATTTTCAAGATTGAGTACCGATTCCACTGTATCTCCGATCAGTGGCAATTCTGTTAACTTATCCGTTAATGGTTTGGTCAGCGTCCCTACTGTGTCAACAACGGTATCTACAACTGTCGTTACGGTTTCTAGAATAAAACCAACTGCTTTCGTAATTCCCTGTAAAGCAAGGCTTAGAACGCCACTGATTTTTCCAGTAAAAAGTTTAAACATGTGCAGATTGCTCCAAAATATATGTGGTTAGTGTTGGATCTTTGTTGTTTCAGCAAGTTCATAATTAACAAAGAAAAAAATTTCAGACAAATCGAAAAAAAACAATATAAGTGGAATAATTTTGAAGATATGCCGTAAAAACAGCAACTTAATACAACACAAGGGTAATGTTTAAAAATGTTAACAAAATCAATTATTTATTGTGGTTTAATTTGGTGCTTGATAGAATAAATGTACACTTATAATGCATGAATATTATCGAGTAGCATGGTGTAAATACCTAAAATGCCAACTTGTTCGATTCGTTGATTGATTTTGTGAATTTTGTGTATTTTTTTAATGATTAAAATTGGTGCTCATTGTCTTTACATAAGTTAACAATTAATCATTGGGTCAATTTATTTTTCTTTTTTAATTCAAACTGAGTAATGAGAAAAATTAGATCACACTTTTATTTGTGAATTATCTATATTGAAAATAATTTCAATTTCATCTGATTTGTTTGGCAATATTAGACTCAACTGCATAGGCTTAATGTTAAATTGAGACTGCAGACAGTGAATAAGATTTGGACAGAAGCGATGGCAGTTCAAGAAGATGATTTATTTAGCGAAGGTGCTAAAAAACTTAGAAAATTGATCAAAGAGAAAAACATTAAACCGACTGATGTGGTGAATGCATTGGGAGTCTCTAAGGAAACGCTGTCGAAATGGGTGCAAGAGTCAACTCCTGCCAATGCTCAACATCTAGTTGAATTAGCGAAAGTACTGAGTGCTGCAGAACGATGGGTTTCAGACGCTAAAGATGGTAAAAAATCAGAAAGTTTTAAACAGTATCCTTTGAAGGATGAGTTGGCTTTAAAAGATGCAACGCCAGAACAATTAATTTCAGAACTTAAAAGTCGTTATGCTGCGCTGAATCTAAAAGCAGAAATTAAAGTAACTGTTGAGCCAATTGAAGGTGGCTTTGTCGTAAAAGATATTTAGAGTAAAGTCTGAAAAAAAGCTCACTGAAAACAGTGAGCTTTATTATGGCTTTAAATTTTCCACTCTACAAAATTTTTCAACAACTGTAAGCCAGCTGTATGACTTTTTTCTGGATGGAACTGCGTAGCAAACAAATTATCTTTATGGATTGCGGTGCAGAATTCCAAACCGTAGTTACATGTCGCAGCAATGATCTCAGATTGTTTCGGTTCAACATAGAAACTATGTACGAAATAGAAACGAGCATCTTGATCAATGTTGTTCCACATTGGATGGCTTGGATCTGCTTGGTGTACCTGATTCCAACCCATATGGGGAACTTTTAAACCTTCAATATCTGGAAAGCGTTTAACAGCACCATCAAAAATGCCTAATGCATCTGCACCACCATTTTCTTCAGAGTGTTGCAGCAGAGCTTGCATGCCGACACAAATCGCAAGGACAGGCTTGTTGAAAACGGCATTGCGTACAACCTCGTCAATGCCAGCCTCGTGCATACCTTGCATGCAATCACGCATTGCACCAACGCCTGGGAACACAATTTTATCTGCTTGAGCAATCAGCTTAGGATCATTGGTCACATCAACGGTTGCACCAACATGCTCAAGTGCTTTTGCTGCTGAGTGAAGATTTCCCATGCCATAATCAAGAAGGGCAATACGGGTCATTACAAAGTACCTTTGGTTGAAGCTACAGTATTTTCTGCACGTGGATCTACTTCACAAGCCATACGAAGTGCTCGTGCAAATGCTTTAAATACACTTTCAATTTGGTGATGGCTATTTTTACCTTTCAAATTGTCTATGTGGAGTGTCATTAATGCGTGATTCACAAAGCCTTGGAAAAACTCAGAGAATAGGTCGACATCAAAAGTACCAATGCGCGCGCGCGTAAATGGAATGTCCATCCATAAGCCAGGGCGGCCTGATAGGTCAACAACGACACGACTCAAGGACTCATCAAGTGGTGCATAGAAGTGACCATAGCGACGTAAACCTTTTTTGTCACCTAAAGCCTGTGCAAATGCCTGACCAAGGGTAATACCACAGTCTTCTACTGTATGGTGATCATCAATTTCTAAATCGCCGTCGCAATGAATATCGATATCAAATAAACCATGACGCTTGATTTGGTCGATCATATGGTCTAAAAATGGAACACCTGTATTGAGGGTGCCTTGACCAGTACCATCAAGATTCACGCGAACACGAATTTTGGTTTCGTTTGTGTTTCTTACCACTTCACTGATACGTTGCGTCATAGACACGTTCCTCAAAAACGTTAAAAATGATGAATGTAGATTTTCGATGTCACGAAAGTGACAGCATATTAGATTGCTCAGGAGGGTTAATCAATGCCTATAACCGTACATGCAATAACTTCGCTTGATAATGTTGAAGTTCGTGAACAGCTTGAGCGCTTATATGACACCAGTCCAGAATTTAGTGACGGACAAGATGCCATTGAACAACTTGAGCAAAACTTAACTCAGTATACCTTACTTTACACGGCAGAATTTAATACAAAGATCATTGGGGCCATTTGGTCAACTGGACAAGGTGAAAGTCGAACGCTTGAAAATATCGTAGTTCATCCGGCTAACCGTGGACGTGGTGTCGCAGAGCGCTTAGTGAGTGAAGCATGTCGAATGGAAGAAGAGAAAGGCGTTAATCATTTTGAGCCTGGATGTGGTGCAATACATCGTTGTTTAAGTAGTTTGGAAAAAATTTAAAACTATTGTTCGATTTTAAATATTAAAAGTTAGTCAATACTGGCTTTTTTTATTGGATTTGTATGTATTTACATCGAATAACCTAAATGTTGTTTTAAAAACATCCAGTTGTTTAAATATCCCAAAAACTTGCTTGACTATATCGAGATGAAACTGTTTAATACGCGACATCGGCGTGATAGCTCAGTTGGTAGAGCAACGGATTGAAAATCCGTGTGTCCCCAGTTCGATCCTGGGTCTCGCCACCATATTCTTTTAAGAATTTGTATTTTCAATCTCTGATCCCATCAGAGATTTTTTTTGGGTAAAATTTACTCGAACAAATAAAAAATGCATGATTTTTATTGACTATTGAGCTCAGTTACGGCTTAATACACCCCATCGGCGTGATAGCTCAGTTGGTAGAGCAACGGATTGAAAATCCGTGTGTCCCCAGTTCGATCCTGGGTCTCGCCACCATATTCGAAAAATCCTCAACAATGTTGAGGATTTTTTTTGCTTATAAAATAATACAAAATGAATTGAAGACATACATCATCCATTTTCTTTGATGTGCTAAGGTTGATTTCTCGATCAAATCCAAAATAAAAAAATGAAAGACCTATTTTCTGATCAAAGTGAGCTTTATCAACAAGCCCGTCCAAGTTATCCACAAAGTGTGATTGACGAAATCTTAAAATATGTTCAGAACTATGAAATGGCTTGGGACTGCGGGGCTGGTTCAGGACAATTCACTCGGATATTAGCTCCGCATTTTAATCAAGTCATTGCAACGGATATAAGCGCAGCACAGCTTCAGCAAGCCCCAGCAATAGATAATGTAATCTACCGAATTGAAAATGCTGAACATAGCAATTTTAAAGCACAATGTTTTGACCTGATTACAGTTGCCCAAGCCATTCATTGGTTTGACTTCGAGTTATTTTTTCAAGAAGTCTATCGAACACTGAAGCCCCAGGGTGTCTTTGCAGTGATTGGATATGGGCTTATTGAAGTGGAGAATGAGGAGCTTCAAAGCTGTATTGAAAAGCTATATCACCAAGTATTGAAAACATATTGGGAGAGTGAGCGTCACTATATTGATCTGAAATACCAAAGGATTCCATTTCCTTTTGAAGAAATCCCGACCTGTGAGCAGCACATGCATTGTAAATGGCGGATTGATCAATTGATTGATTATTTAAATACATGGTCAGCTTTAAAGAAATACTTTAAAGAAAATACGCAAGCCGATAATCAGGCGACACAAATATTAAATCAGATGAGCCAATATGCCTTAACTTTGAATGATGATACCAGTCATAAATTTAATATTCGATTCCCAATATTTTTACGGATCGGTAAATTGATAAATGCTCCTGTTTTATAAAATTTCTTAATGGTCGTGAATGAGTCTTTTAGCAAGGCATACAACTTCTTTTTCGTCATATCCCAATTGTTCATAAAAATTTTGAATATCAATAAATTCTTTTTGCACTAAAAGCTGAACTTCTGGACAACCAAGTGCAATCAATCTTTTTTCCAAATGTTGAATCAACGCTGTAGCAACACCATTCCGTTGGTGATTGGGATGTACCGCGAGGTAATTGATCCACCCCCGATGACCGTCGTAACCACCCATTAATGTGGCGATAATGAACTGATCTTTCACAGCTACTAAGAATAAGTCATCTTTTTGTGCAGCTTTCCTAAAAATATCAATTTCTGGATTATTCCATGGTCGTGTTAGATCACATCTTTCCCAGAGTTGAATGATGTCTTCTAAGTCAGTCTCAATATAAGGACGAATGATAAACATGATGCGCTCAAATGGTGGTTAATTTTAATACAGAGATTAGCCTACTCTGATGAAATTGATAACTCATAATCATCTTATGTATCTATTTTCTGCTTTACATTTATGCAGTCTTTTTAAGATAGGAAGATAAATATCAATAAAAAAGATTTGTCTGTGAGGTGAGTCTAAAAATTCTTGTTAAGTAAATGATATTTAAGATAAATGGTAGTTGTGTTTGGCTGAAATGTTTTTAAAGATGGCTTTTATTACGTTCAGTGAGAGCGATGGGGAATGAGGCAATTTAAGCAAGTTTTGTGGGGAATCTGTGCTTGGGGTCTTTCGAGTTTGAGTTGGGCGGAACATCCTAACAATGGGCATTTTAAATTACTGTCAGATGATCAGTTAAGTTTGGTCAATGCTTTAGGTATTGAGGAATCTCAAATTCGTGAAATTACATCTTTTAAATCTCAGGATTTAAACCATTTAGAAAATTTCGTGAGTGATAGAAAAAGGATTCATTATACAAAGGATGAAGAGCAACCTTTTAAAGCGCTTATGGACTTAACATCTATGAACTCTTTACAATTCAATGGACAGGTTTTGGAGCAGCGGTTTGATCTTCAAAATCGGCAGATTTACATTAAATTTGGCCCAATTCGTGTTGACCGAATGGAGATGCAGTTAAATATGGATGGAGTTTACCAATTAGGTCATATTTTAAATCCACCACAAGCACTTCTCTCGTCAGCTAAATTTTGACTCCATTGATATTTATTTGATGTCCCATAAAAAAAGAACCTCTATTACGGAGATTCTTTTGGGATTAAAGCCTGTGCACACCTTCTGTGTTTTTCTTGCCTAATTTTTAAAGTAACGCATAAAAAAGAATCCCCAAAGATGGGGATTCTTTTTAGATTAAAGCCTACGCGGACTTCGTTCTTATCTTACGTAAAAAAGAAAAGCAGTGCTTTCTTTTTTACTCAGGCTTTAGGCCTTCAGCTTTTTCTAAAGTTTCATCATTGTTGAAGAACTTTTCACGTTGTTCTTCAAGAAATTTCTTTGCATCAGCTTCAAAGACATTTAAACGTTTTTCATTGATTAAAGTAGTTTGATGCTTCAACCATTCGCCCCATGCTTGCTTAGAAACACTATCAAATAGTTCCTGACCTTTGGGACCAGGGAATGGTGCAAAATCCAAACCTTCCATTTCTTTTTGATACTTACGGCAAAATACTTGGCGAGACATATCAATACTCCAAAAATATAATCAGAAATTAAGCATAAAGAGCTTGTAAACGCGCATGAGCACGCTCAATTGCTGCTTCAACTTGAGCTGGTGCTGTTCCACCGATGTGGTTACGTGCATTGACAGAAGCTTCTAAAGTTAATGCTTTTTCAAAGACGTCAGCTTGAATTAAATCAGAGAATTGTTGAAGTTGTTCAAGCGTAAGTTCTGATAAATCCTTACCTTCTTGTACGCCAAGCGCAACTGCTTTACCGACGATTTCATGTGCATCGCGGAATGCAACACCATTTTTCACTAAGTAATCAGCAAGGTCGGTTGCTGTTGAGAAACCACGCAGCGCAGCTTCGCGCATTTCAGGAATATTTGGAACAAGTGCAGGAATCATGTCTGCGAAAGCCATCAAAGAGCCTCGAACTGTATCGATAGCATCAAATAGTGGTTCTTTATCTTCTTGGTTGTCTTTGTTATATGCCAAAGGTTGACCTTTCATGAGGGTAAGTAGACTCATTAAGTCGCCATATACACGGCCTGTTTTACCACGAACAAGTTCAGGTACATCAGGATTTTTCTTCTGAGGCATAATCGAAGAGCCTGTGCAGAAGCGGTCAGGAATATTCACAAACTTGAATTGTGCAGATGTCCAAAGAATTAATTCTTCAGACATGCGAGATAAGTGCATCATGATGAGTGATGCCGCAGCATTAAACTCAATACCAAAATCACGATCAGATACAGCATCTAATGAGTTTTCTGCAACTGCTTCAAATCCTAAAAGTTCTGCTGTATAAGCACGATCGATTGGATAAGTGGTACCTGCAAGCGCAGCAGAACCTAAAGGCATGCGATTCACGCGTTTACGGCAGTCAATCAGGCGTTCTGAGTCACGTACCAGCATTTCAAACCATGCCATTAAATGATGTCCAAACGTCACAGGTTGTGCAGTTTGAAGATGGGTAAAGCCAGGCATAATTGTATTTGTATTTTTAGCAGCCAAACCTAGAATGCCTTTTTGCAGTTTGTGTAATAACTCTAGGATGGCATCAATTTCATCACGTACATACAAACGAATATCCGTTGCTACTTGGTCATTACGGCTACGACCTGTATGTAATTTCTTCCCTGTAATCCCAATACGTTGTGTTAATCGAGATTCAATGTTCATGTGAACATCTTCTAAATCAATACGCCATTCGAAGTTGCCAGCTTCAATGTCCGCTTTAATTGCGGTTAAGCCTGCGATGATGTCATCACGCTCTTGTTCAGTGAGTACACCGACTTTTGCCAACATCGTTGCATGTGCGATTGAACCTGCAATATCTTGTTTATAAAAGCGTTGGTCAAATTGGACAGATGCTGTAAATTCAGCGACAAAGGCATCAGTTGCTTCGGAAAAACGACCGCCCCACATACCTGAAGTTTGGGCTTGTGACGGATTAGAGGAATTAGAAGATGTGGTCATGTCGGCTCAGTAAAAGAAAAAGCAGTAATTTTGCATCCAGTATAACAAATTCAAATCAAGATGCCGAAGTCTTGCCTATGGATAATTCTTCAAAAGATAAACAAGAATTTATTGATGCGAATTTCTTTGTACGTATTGGGCAATGGCAATATTTTGCAGAGTTATTTATTGCCAGTATTTTTTTGGCGTTATTGCTGTGCCTAGCAGAGTCACAGTCTTGGTCAAATTTACAGACATCACAAGTGATCAAGTATGTGCTTTATATCAATTGGGTGGTATTGGTCTTTATTGCCGTAATTGATTTATTTAGGGAGTTTTGGCAAAAACTAACCACTTTGCAGTCTGCGATTTATACATTTGTACTATTAGAACTCATCATCCTCTTCACTACTTGTAGTTTGAATTTTCTGTTTTTTTGGGGAAGTAACTTTTCTTTACAAAAATTTTCATGGTTACTTTTATTTGATCATGTGATTTTACACATGAGCTATGGCGTATTGTTGATCACTTTTTGTTTACGATATATCTATGTTCGGGGTGAGTGGTTAAAGCAGCAACAAGGTGAATTGAATGCTCGAATTCAAGCCATGCAAGCAAGAATACATCCACACTTTCTTTTTAATAGTTTAAATAGTGTGGTGAGTCTGATTGGGAGTGATCCAGATAAAGCAGAGCAAATGCTCATCGATCTTTCAAGGTTGTTTAGAGCAAGCTTTCAAGAGCTGAAAATTGTCACATTAAAAGAAGAAATCCAATTGTGTGAACATTATTTGGCGGTTGAAAAGCTAAGGTTGGGTTCGAGATTAAATGTGGAATGGAATATCTTGCAACCAGAGCAGTTGGGCCAAGCAAGTATTCCTTTTTTAACTTTACAGCCTTTAATTGAGAATAGTATCTTTCATGGGGTGGAGAAAAAGTTAATTGATGCAAAGATTGTCATATTGGTTGAAATATTACAAAATCAAGTCACTATAGTCATTACTAACCCTTATATAGCCGATAAAATGGCCAATAGGGAGGGGAATGGTATTGCGATAGAAAACGTGAAACAGCGTTTGAAAGCACACTATGGGTATACGGTACAGTTTAGGAGTCATGCAGGTAATGGAATTTACACGACTGTAGTCCAGTACCAATATAAATAAAATCAAGTTAATACATTAAAATAAGTAACGTTAACTTGAGCAAGGAGGAACAATGGACATCCTAATTTGTGATGATGAGCCACTCGCGGTTGAGCGCTTATCTCGCTTGGTCACTCAATTGGGGCATCAAGTTGTTGCAACTGCGCACCATGGAAAAGAAGCTTTGACCTTAGTGCAACAATATGAGCCTGATGTAATTTTACTTGACATCCAAATGCCTGAAATGGATGGTTTGACATGTGCTCAGCATCTTTCACAGCTAAACCCAATGCCCGCTATTGTTTTTTGCACGGCCTATGATGAGCATGCTTTGACTGCGATTCAGGCACAAGCGAAAGGCTATTTATTAAAACCGATTATCAAATCAGAATTAGAAAATACACTCAATAATTTAACTAAACTTACTCAAGCTCAAATGTCGAATATAGAGCAAAAAGAAAATATGGAAGAAAAACATCAACGTCAGCAAATCGCTGCGAAAACGTATCGTGGTCTTGAACTCATTCCTATCGAAAATGTTTACTATTTTCTAGCTGATCAGAAATACGTAACAGTACGACACAAAAACGGCAGTGTGTTGATTGATGAGACTTTAAAAGATCTAGAGCGTGAGTTTTCAAATAAATTTATACGAATTCATCGAAATGCGCTGATTGCATTGGATTATTTGGATGGATTGGAGTTGGTTGCTTCAGGCCAGTATCAAGTTCGTTGTCGTGAACTTGAAGAGAAATTGGCGGTCAGTCGCCGTCACTTACCTTTGCTTAGAGAAAGAATTCAAAATATTTAGTTGCCTAAAATTATAGTGATTGCCGAACAATTTACTTGCAATTTTGGGACAGCAGGGTAAGTTTAGGATGTCTAAAGTTTGGCAGCATTAAAATGATCAAAACCTTAAAAATTGCAACTCGTCAAAGTCCATTGGCTTTATGGCAAGCGGAGCATATTCGTGAGCGACTTGAGACCCTACATGCTGGCCTAAAAGTTGAGTTGGTGACGTTTGTGACCCAAGGTGATAAAATTTTAGACACTCCTTTAGCCAAGATTGGTGGAAAAGGTTTATTTGTTAAAGAGCTTGAGGCTGCATTACTTGATGGTCGTGCAGATCTGGCTGTCCATTCCATGAAAGATGTGCCGATGGCGCTCCCAGAAGGATTAAGTCTTGCCGTGATTTGCGAGCGAGAAGATCCTTTAGATGCTTTTGTTTCGAATAATTATAGCAAGTTTGAAGATTTGCCCCTTGGTGCCAAAGTAGGAACCTCAAGTTTGCGTCGTAAATGTCAAATTTTAAAAGCCCGTCCAGATCTTGAGATTATAGATTTACGTGGAAATGTAGGCACACGACTATCTAAGCTTGATGATGGGCTTTACGATGCCATCATTCTGGCAAGTGCAGGCTTAAAACGTTTAGGTTTAGCAGAGCGTATTCGACACACGCTGGATGCACAGACGAGTTTACCCGCAGTTGGCCAAGGTGCATTAGGTCTTGAGTGTCGAGGTGACGATGCACGCGTATTAGAGTTGATTCGACCTTTATTACATGCAGAAACTGATGCGTGTGTTCGTGCAGAACGGGCATTTAATGCTTATTTGGAAGGCGGGTGTCAGGTACCAATTGCGGGATATGCGACTTTAAATGATCAACAGATTCAATTAGAGGGGCGCGTAGGCAGTGTGGATGGTCAAACATTATTGGTTGCTAAAGTAGAAGGTCCAGTTGAACAAGCTGAAACGTTGGGTGTTTCACTAGCAAAAGCTTTGATTGACCAAGGTGCTGCTGATTTATTAAAAGCACTGTATAAATAAAAAAATGAAATGAAGTTTATCAATACTCGACCTGCAGATCGTGCTAAGCCTCTCAATGAGGCACTGGTACGTGCAGGATATGAGCCTATCGAGTTATCTGTACTAGAGTTGGCTGCTGTTCATTGGAGTGATGAACTTGATCAGCTCTTTCAGCAATTAATTTCAGCACAAGTGATTGTGGTCGTCAGTCCAACAGCCGTTGAAGTTGGCATGCAGTTTCTCGAAAAATCGGGACTTAGATTGACCGATTTAAATCATATCAAATGGATTGCAGTTGGCCGGAAAACAGCTGAAGCTCTAAGTCGATATGGTGTTAAAAGTTTAGTTCCAGATGTTGAAACATCTGAAGGAATGTTAAGTCTTCCGGTTTTAACACAAAATGCTGATCTCAAACGTATTGCGTTTTGGCGGGGAGAAGGTGGCCGTCAGTTCATGATGCAGCAGTGTCGTACTGCTAAAATTGAAGTACTTAATTTTGTTTTATACTCCCGCTACTGCCCAAGTGATGCTCAAGATAAATTTAAACATCTACTTGAAGCATTCACTGCAAATCCACAACCTTATGCTGTATTGATTAGTAGTGAAGCCAGTTGGAAAAATTGGCTGAGTTTATGCAAAAATTATCCTGTATTTATGCAACACGGTCATTACTTGGTTTTAGCGGATCGTTTATATCAGATCGTGTGTATGTATCAACAGACCTCAAATACTAAATTTCAAATCACTCAAATTGCGGACTTAATGCCAGATACGATTTTGTCGCAGCTTGAAAGTGAACATAGGCACTCATGAAGAAAATTTTATATCTATTCATTTTAGGCTTAATCATTTGGTTGATTAAACTCAGCTATGATCATTTTTCATTACAAGAAAAAGTTGAGTTGCTACAACAAACTCAACATAAATCAGAGCAATTAGTGGCAAGTTTGAATGATCAGTTGGTAGCAATTCAGCGCTCAAATCAGCAGGTTTCGTCTCAATCCAATCCACCTCAGCAAAACAATAATCAACAAGAAATTCAATCTGAAATCAATCCAATCAAACTCTTAAGTCAAAAATTAGAGCTAATTCAATTTGCCTTAGATCAACATGAGTTTGTATATGCACTTGAGCAACTCAATCAACTGGATCAACTGGTTGAGCGCTTGGCTTTGGCAGATACATTGCAGGTTTCAATGCATCGAGCTGTTGAGCATGATCAAAAAATGATTCAACAATATGTTGTGGCAAAAAATATTCAAATTGCTCAGTTAGGTGACTTGCTTGAAAATATTGATGCAAATTTGAAAAATGAACAACAAGTACAGCAACTCACGAGTGATAACTCTTCGCAATCCTCATGGTTTGAGCGTGTATTCAAAGTTGAACGCGTTGATGAACAGATGCCGGTATTACTTAATCGAAGATTAGTTTTAAAAGAAGTTCAATTGAGAGTGTTATTTGCTCAAAGAGCACTACAACAAGGACATTACATTGATTATCAAAATGCACTGACCTCAATTATCGATGAACTGGATCAACTGCCTGATGCTGCGGCAATCAAAATAAAAAATAAAGCGAAACATCTCAAACTAGCACAACTTTTACCTGTCCCTAAATTGAACAGTAAAGCAATTTTAGAGGGCTAATCATGAAACATATTTTTATAGTTTATGCATTAGTTGGTTTAATGATATTAGCCGTGTTAAGTGTGCTGAGTTATCAAGAAGGGCCAGGTTATATTTACATGCTTTGGCACGGTATTCAGATTCAAACGAACCTCTGGTTTGTTTCATTTTTTCTTCTATTCGTTGCTTTATCTCTTCATCTTTTATGGTTTTGGGTTGGAAAGATGAGATCAAGAGAGCAGCGTAAAATTCAACAAGTGACAGACTTTTCAAGGTTACATACGTATGAAAAATTAGGTGTTTTGTGGGTTTTGGAGGCCAACACAAAACAGCGAGAATATTTACAACCTGTGTTTGAGAACTCAGGATTACTCAAAGAAGTTATTCAATCTCGTATTTGGTTGAAGCAAGATCGTATTGATGATGCGTTGAGAGTTTTACAACAAAGTCCTGCAGATGCTTTTGAATTGGCTGAACTCCAGCGTATTGAAATTTATTTAGCTCAAGAGCTTCCAGATCAGGCTTTAACCCATTTAGAGTTTTTACATGGTCATATGCTGTCACCTTGGTTAAAAGATCTTGAAGATGCTTATCAGCATAAGTTGAATCATCTATGGGGTAGATTTGCGATTCAATATCCATGGCATTATTTAAAAGCCACGCAATATGGTCATTTAGATTTGGAACATAAAAAGAAATGGCTTTTAAAGCTACTCAATGATTTTGACAACGTTTCAAATACAGATTTAGAGCTTATTCAAATTCGGTATGCTCAAATGAGTGATCAAATTGTGTCGTCTTCATATGGTATTAAATCGTTATGGTTAAAACTTATTTCTCGCATTCCTGAGATGGCTTTTGATGAAACTCAACTTTCTTTGTCTTTATTAGAAGAACGGTTCGATCAGGATATTTTTTATTTATGGTTTCAACAACAATTGTTAAAACAAAATCCTGATTATGAAATGCTTGAAAACCAGATTGATCATTTTGAAATGAAATATCCTGGATTACCGATTTTGAGTTTTTCTAAATGGCATATTTATACTGCGACTCATCGTGAACAGGATGCTGAGGCATTATTGCAATTATATCCTGATCACCCTTTAATGAACTATTTAAGAATTAAATCTGTATTAAAAGGCGATGCTGTATTAACTCAGCAATTGAACAGTGTCTTTGAGACCCATAATAAATTTATTCAATTTAAGTTATGAGAATGATGAATGAAACAAATGAATGAGTACAAAGTCATTACCCATCAAAAAGTCGCTTGGGGTGATATGGATGCTTTTGGACATGTCAATAATGTGATTTATTATCGCTATATTGAAACTGCTCGAATAGAGTATTTAAATCAATTAGAAATCTTAGCGTTAAATATTAATACTGTTGTGGCTTCAAATAGTTGTAAATATCTTAAACCAGTGTTTTATCCTGATTATTTACGCATTGGAACTAAAGTGGTTGAATTGCGTAACTCTGCCTTCAGGATGGAATATACAGTTTGGAGTGAGCAACAGGATGAAATTGTGGCAATTGCTGAGGCCGTTATAGTTTGTGTGGATAAAAATACAATGCAAAAGGTTTTGATTCCAGAGCATATTAGAGAAAAAATAATAGAAATAGACTCGGTTAATTAATGTGTTAAATTATTTGTTTTATTTATGTATATTAAATAACATGATGGATTGATTAAAATAATTTATAACAATAAGATGGCGCTTTATAAATCTAATAATGATATTGAATTTTTTGGAGTAAATGTTATGCCTGATATTAGTAATTTATCTGTTGAAGAGTTAAGAAAGTTAACTGCTGAAGCCCAAGCTTTGATCGAGTCTAAGAAAGATCAGGAAATTGAAGATGCTTATCATCAGATTACTCAAATTGCTGAATCAGTGGGTATGTCTTTAGAGCAATTCATTGAATATGGTGCACAAAAGCGTAAGAAAAGCACGCGTAAATCTGTAGAGCCTCGTTATCGTAATAAAAATAATACTGCGGAGACTTGGACAGGGCGTGGAAAGAAGCCACGTTGGTTGGTTGCAGAGCTTGAAAAAGGTGCCAAATTAGAAGATTTCCTTATCTAATTTCACTGATTTGTCATGTAATGACACTAATATTAAAAAAACCAAGCAAATCTGCTTGGTTTTTTTATAAGTGAATTGGAGAAGTGTAAAATTTATGCATAATACCAAGATAGAAAATTTTCAAACATTTTGCGGTTAATTAGACTTAGATGTTGGTATACATGGAATGATAAAAAAATCAAAAAAAATGGTGTGGTTAAGCGTCGCTATCTTCGCTTTTTTATTATTTGTTTTTTTACAAGTTCCAGCATCGTGGCTCATTGCTAAATTTTATAAAAATAATCAAATTTTAAAAAATGTCAGTGGCAATATCTGGCAAGGTCAAGCAGATTGGCAAAAAGGAAATCTTGCAGGTTCTGTCATCTGGCAAACACGTCCTCTCGATCTGATTTTATTAAGAGCTGGTGCCAACTTAGAAATACATAGTGGTCAGACGCAACTCAACGGTGTGGTGGGTTATGGGCTTGGAAAAAAAATAATTATCAAAAATATGAATGGAAATATTGCCCCTGAAACACTCAAAACATTTGTGGATTGGCAATGGCCTCAGAATAGTATTCAGTTGAAGGATGTAGCATTTCAATTCAAACAAAACGATGGTTTTGCAAAAACCGCCGGAGAGATGCAATGGGGTGGTGGTACGCTAACTTATACCTTTGCCCAGAAACAAGAACGAATGAATATGCCATCTTTAAAAGGGCAATTTTCAGACGAAGCTGGAAAACTGCTCATTGATGTACAAGATCAGCGCGGGCAAAAAATGGCCAACCTTAGTTTAGATCCTGCATTAATGTTGGATGCACAGGTGACCCAAAGATTATTAATGAATGTGCCTTCATATGATGGTAAAGCTGGTTTGGATACCTTTGTTGTCAGTACGAGACAGCCACTGCTGAGTGGAGGCTTCTAATGAAGGGATTCCAAGATAAGTTTTCACAAATTTCATTTAAAGATTTAGATCGAATTGCTCCGCTTACTTTATTTATTCTGATTTTAATCTTAATGTGGAAGCTCGCTTCATTATTTTGGTTGGTGGTTGCACCACCGCAAGTCATGCAAGTTGAGCGAGTCGCATTAGGTTCGCAGCAACCTCCTGTTCCGAATATATCGAGTTTCTCTTTGTTTCAAGAAACAGGTGCGCAAGTGAGTGGTGCTGATGCTAATTTAGCGCTTACGTTGCAAGGGGTTGTGGTTTCGACGCCAAGTAGTCAATCTTCAGCCGTGATTAAAGTGCGAGAGGTTGCTGATCGTTATACCATTGGACAAACTTTGGAAGGAAGTTCTTATCAGCTTTCAGAAGTATATTGGGATCATGTGGTATTGAAACAGCCGAGTGGTGCGACGACTGAGTTGAGATTTACTGGAATAGAGAATCTTAATCAGCCACTGATACCTGATGCACAGCAAAATTCTGCTAACGTAACACCGAATTCTGGTCAAACGACCACTCAAAATGCCATTGGTCAGGCAATCAATCAAATTCAAGAAAATCGTGAACAATACTTAAGTAATATGGGTGTCAACACTGACAGTGGTCAAGGTTATGAAGTCACGGATCGAACGCCTGCATTTTTGAGAAGCAAACTGGGATTAAGACCTGGTGATCGCGTTTTATCCTTGAATGGGCAGTCAGTCGGTCAAGGACAAAGCGATGCACAACTGCTAGAACAGGCTAAACGAGAAGGTAAAGTTCGCATTGAAGTAAAACGAGGTGATCAAGTGATGACCTTCCAACAAGAATTTTAAAATGTGTAAATTTGCATAAAGTATTAGGAAATATAACAAGTTATGGATTTTTTAAATCGAAATCGGTCACTTTGGGCGATGGTCGCAGTAGCACCAGTATTGGCTGTCGCAAGTACCGCTGCGCAAGCGCAAACTTGGAAAATTAACCTGCGTGATGCAGATTTAACTGCATTTATTAATGAAGTGGCAGATATCACGGGAAAAAACTTCGCAGTTGATCCGCGGGTTCGGGGTAATGTGACGGTCATTTCAAATAAGGCTTTAAACAAAGCTGAAGTCTATGATTTGTTCTTGGGTGTGTTAAACGTTAATGGCGTTGTTGCTGTACCTGCGGGTAACACTATCCGCTTAGTCCCTGACAATAATGTAAAAAATTCAGGTGTGCCTTTTGATGCCTCTCGGAACGCACGAGGTGATCAAGTGGTCACTCGTGTCATTTGGCTGGAAAATACTAACCCCAATGATCTAATACCCGCGTTAAGACCACTCATGCCGCAATTTGCGCATTTGGCGGCGGTACAAGGTACAAATGCGCTTATAGTCTCAGATCGTGCGAATAATATTGCACAGCTTGAAACGATTATTCGTAATTTAGATGGAACGGGACAAAACGATATTGAGGCTATTAGCTTGCAGTCTAGCCAAGCTGAAGAGCTGATAGTTTTGTTGGATTCAATGTCTTCTACGGGGGGTGCCAAAGACATTTCAGGTTCTCGAGTACGTATTGTCGCAGATGCACGTACTAATAGGATTTTGATCAAGGGTGATCCAAGTACTCGTAAACGCATTCGTCAAATGATCGAAATGCTTGATGTGCCTTCAGCTGATCGCTTAGGCGGTCTAAAAGTATTTAAGCTTAAGTATGCAAGCGCAAAAAATTTGGCTGAAATTTTACAAGGTTTAGTATCTGGTCAGGCGGTGAATAGTACCAGTAATTCAAATAGTTCAAGCTCTAATTCAAGTGCTAGTAACTCATTAATTAATAATACCTCGAGTAATACGTCTTCAAATGGGAGTGTGAATACCCCAGCGATTAATTTGAATAGTGGTTCAAATCAAAATCAACAAGATATTACAAGTTTTAATAGTAATGGCGTGAGTATTATTGCTGATGGTGCACAAAATGCATTAGTGGTAAAAGCAGATCCTCAACTCATGCGTGAAATTGAATCTGCTATTCATCAACTTGACGTGCGTCGTCAACAAATTCTCATTGAGGCTGCTATTGTTGAAGTTGAAGGAAATGACGTAGATCAATTGGGTGTTCAGTGGGCACTAGGTGACATCAGTAGCGGTATTGGTGTAATCAATTTTGATAAAGCGGGTGTAGGGCTGAGTCAATTGGCTTCTGGATTCCTTGGTAATGTAGCTACGGGTGCTGGTTTGATTGGAGCTGGTGCTTCATTGGCCTTAGGTGAATATAAAGAAGGTGCGAATGGATCGCGTAAACTGTATGGCGCACTGATTCAGGCATTAAAGACCAATACTAAGTCGAAC
This sequence comes from Acinetobacter sp. ANC_7634, assembly GCF_056779875.1. NCBI lineage: Bacteria > Pseudomonadati > Pseudomonadota > Gammaproteobacteria > Moraxellales > Moraxellaceae > Acinetobacter > Acinetobacter sp. ANC_7634. Next base: position 245,598 of record NZ_JBWYIT010000002.1, read on the forward strand.
TTATTGTCTACACCATCGATTGTCACCATGGATAACGAGGAAGCTTATATCGTTGTGGGTGAGAATGTCCCATTCCAGACAGGATCTGTGACAACAACAGGTGGAACAGCAAACCCTTATACTTCAATTGAGCGTAAAGATGTTGGTGTTACATTAAAGGTCATTCCGCAAATTGGTGAAGGTGGAACAGTTCGACTTGCTGTAGAGCAAGAAGTATCCTCAGTGAAGCCAGATAGTGGTGAGGCGAAAGACTTGGTGACCACTAAGCGTGCCATAAAAACCTCGATTTTGGCTGAAAATGGTCAAACAATTGTACTGGGTGGTCTGATTTCAGATGATACTAAGTTAACGCGTCAAGGCGTCCCAGGTTTAAGCTCGATTCCTGGTTTGGGTAGACTGTTTAGAGCAGATGCAAAGAATAATGTGAAACGAAACCTACTCGTTTTTATTCATCCAACAATCGTAGGAGATACGGCTGATATTCGTAGATTGTCACAGCAACGCTATGACCGTTTATACAGTTTGCAGTTAGCGCTAGATGGTGATGGAACATTCAAGAAGCTACCGGATAATGTTGATGATATCTTCCAACAGCGGTTGCCTGTATCAAGTACTCCTCAACCCGTTAAGCCTATCGTAGTGCCATCAACGCCTCAAGCAGTAGAGCCACAGGTACAGCGTTATACTGCTCCGACAGCACAGTCTAAGCCAGTAGGGCGTGTGATTGAACGTCCAAATGTCATCGTGACTCAGGATCCTGTGGTGAAATCAACGCGAGTGCTGCCAAAGCCTGTGATTTACAATCAAGTTGCCACAACAAATACAAACAATGCCCAAGTCGTGGTGGAAACCCCTGTCGCGATTGAGCCAAAACACGATGTGCAAAGAACACAAAATACGGTCACAACCACGACATTGAGACCATCTCGATAACATGCGTTCAATGTGAATCTCGAAAACAGCCATGTTAAAATGTCAAAACTTGAATAATGGATCGAAACTATGACTTGGAAATTACAAACAATTACTGGCGAATTTGCGGGTAAAGAAGTTGATATCGATCGAGACATGTTGGTGGGTCGTCATCAAGATGCAGATATTTTGATTCAGTCTGCAGATGTATCACGTCGTCATGCTGCTTTGTTTCTAAAAGAGCAGGTGCTCACTGTTCAAGACTTAGGTTCGTCAAATGGCACGTTTATTAACGATACAAAAGTTGCTGAAGGCGAAACTATTGTTAAAGATGGCGATATTCTGCAATTTGCTAGCCATAAATTTTCAGTTTTAGCACCTGCGCAATCTGCACAAACATTACAAGATGTTCAGCAGCCTAGCGAAGCAATCGCAACAGCTGAAATTTCTTCAAAGGTTGCAGTAGAGAAGACAGCAGCAGCTGAAATGCTTGAGCAGGGTATGCCTGATCTGAAAGAGCGAGATAGCTCAGTTCAGCTTACTCGAGATGGTATGCCTCAAAATTTAGGAGTTCCTAAACCAGCCCCAATTCCTGAAGGAGTTGATGTTAATACAACTGTCAATAAGCATGAAGCGTGTGAGGTAAATATTCCTGCAGCTTGTACGGAAAAAGAGTTGGAAACTCAAAAAAATGCCAATATTGGCTTAATGGCATTATTGGTGTTAGTGATTGTGGCACTAGTTGCCTGGTTTATTTTCAACTAAGTTGCATGTGATTTTTTAAGGCATGCTTTCGCATGCCTTTTTTGTTAGGTTTAAAATAATGAATATTGCGAATTTGGAACAGCGTGACTTAATTCTTTTTGATCTGGATGGAACCTTGGTTGATTCGGCATTTGATCTATATCGTGCCATGAATATGAGTTTGAATGTATTAGAACTGCCTTTGGTCACAGAAACTCAAGTTCGAAATTGGATTGGTAAAGGGACTTCATTGTTCTGTCAGAGTGTTTTAATGCATCTGACTGGGCGTGTAGAGCCTTCTGAGCATCAGCAATTATTAGATACTTTTTTAGAAATTTATAATGCCGAACCGTGCGTGGATACGCGTCCATTTCACGGCATTATCGAATTTTTAGAGTGGGGTCGAGCTCATCAAAAAAAAATGGTGTGTGTCACGAATAAGCCGGAATTACCCGCTAGAAAAATATTGGCTGAATTAAAGATGGATCACTATTTTGTGGATACGGTGGGTGGAGATCGTTTTGAGGCGAGAAAACCAGATCCTAAACCTTTGTTGCATTGTGTTGAGGCCTTTGGAACTGATGTGGCAAATACCTTGATGATTGGTGACTCATCGAATGATGTAGAGGCAGCGCGCCGTGCGGGTATTGATTGTATTGTCGTAAGCTATGGTTATAATCATGGCGAAGATATTCAGCTATGTAAGCCGCAACAAGTAGTTGATGATTTAACTGTGTTGATTTCTAAGTAAGTTGTAATAAATAAAGAAGGGTAGAGGAATGAATAGTTTTAATGTTTTTCGATGGCGTCTCTCAGCGCAGACTTTATAGAACATTCAATATGCATCGAAAACTACAGAGAATTCCTCATGACAACATCAACTCAATTTCAACAGCTTCAATCGCAAGGTTTTAACCTAATTCCAGTTTATCGCCAACGCTTAGCTGATACTGACACTCCATTGTCAGTATTTGCACGTTTAAAACAACATCAACAAGCCTATTTATTTGAGTCTGTAGAAGGTGGTGAAAACTGGGCGCGTTACTCGATTATTGGTCTGGGCGAGTCAACGGTATTCTCTTGCAATGAAGGACAGTTAACAATTCAGAAAGCTGATGGCCAAGTCAAATCGTTTGAGTGTCAAGATCCTTTCCAGTATATCCGTGACTTTCAATCGCAGTTCAAAGTGCCATCAAAAGCAGAACTCCCAGATTTGCCCAACTTTACAGGGGGCTTGGTGGGCTATTTGGGTTATGACGCGGTACGCTATATTGAACCGCGCTTAAATAACGTTCCTGATGCTGATCCTGTTGGATTGCCAGATTTATGGCTCATGTTGTCTAAAACAGTTGTAGTTTTTGATAATTTAAAAGACACGCTATTTATTATCGTACATGCGGATACACAGGATGCGGATGCTTTTGATAAAGCACAAAGCCAGCTGGATGAAATTGAATCATTACTTGCCACACCGGTGAGCTTGCAGGCAAAGCCTCACACGGCCCCTCATTTTGAATCATTAACAGGTAAAGAAAAATTCTTAGAATCGATTGAAACTGTTAAAGAGTATATTCGTGCGGGTGATGTGATGCAGGTGGTTCCTGGTCATCGCATGGTATCGGACTTTGATGGTGATCCTTTACAAGTATATCGTGCATTACGTCATCTTAATCCTTCACCATATCTGTTTTTAGTACAAGGAAGGACGCTTAGTGATGAAAAGCCATTTTATATTGTGGGCTCATCACCTGAAATTTTATCGCGTTTAGAAAATGGAGTGGCGACTGTGCGCCCATTAGCGGGCACACGACCACGAGGTAAAACCAAAGAAGAAGATTTAGCGCTGGAAAAAGATTTACTTTCCGATGAGAAAGAAATCGCAGAGCACTTAATGTTGATTGATTTGGGTCGCAATGATATTGGGCGTGTATCAAAAATTGGTAAAGTGCAAGTCACTGATCAAATGGTGATCGAACGTTATTCACATGTCATGCATATTGTTTCTAATGTGCAAGGGGAAGTTGCGGAAGGCGTAGATGCTTTGGATGTTTTTAAAGCAACATTCCCTGCAGGAACACTTTCTGGAGCACCAAAAATTCGTGCTATGGAAATTATTGACGAAGTTGAGCCAGTAAAACGTGGAATTTTTGGCGGTGCTGTTGGTTATTTAGGCTGGCATGGTGAAATGGACATGTCTATCGCAATTAGAACCTGTGTTATTCGCGAAAATAAGGTTTATGTACAGGCTGGTGCGGGTCTTGTTGCAGACTCAAATCCTGATTCTGAGTGGAATGAAACCCAAATAAAAGCTCGCGCAGTGATCAAAGCGGTTGAATTATCATCAAACGGATTGATTTTGTGAGTTTTTAGGGTTTTTTTTGAAAAAAACACTTGCACGGATTTCAAGTTTTGCTAAACTGCACACCGTTCCGATACGAAACGTACGAAACACTAAGAAACGCCGGCATAGCTCAGTTGGTAGAGCAACTGACTTGTAATCAGTAGGTCCACAGTTCGAATCCGTGTGCCGGCACCATCTTAGAGAGTTTAAGTAGTCGAGTAAAGAACAACACTGAAGTAAGTGTAAATGGTGAGATTCCCGAGCGGTCAAAGGGAGCAGACTGTAACTCTGCCGCGTAAGCTTCGAAGGTTCGAATCCTTCTCTCACCACCAATTTTAAAACTTCGATCTAGTGTCTTACCAATATGCGGGAGTAGCTCAGTTGGTAGAGCGGCAGCCTTCCAAGCTGCATGTCGCGAGTTCGACCCTCGTCTCCCGCTCCATCGAAGTATTAAATGCTCTTATAGCTCAGTGGTAGAGCACTCCCTTGGTAAGGGAGAGGTCTCGAGTTCAAATCTCGATAAGAGCTCCAGATATACAGTTTAGTAGAAATTTCTACAAAGTTTTAAAGAAAGCAGGCTTATTAGTCTGCTTTTCAAGTATTTAAAGTGTCATTTTTTTGGCGACAGGTCGATACTGAACAATCTTAGAATTGTGTTCGACGTAAACGAGGAAGATCTCATGGCTAAGGCTAAGTTTGAACGTAATAAGCCACACGTTAACGTGGGCACAATCGGTCACGTTGACCATGGTAAAACAAC